>JABFSW010000170.1 GCA_013140415.1 Nitrosarchaeum sp. | reverse complement strand
AAAATGGTAGTCAGAAGGGCAAATAAAAGGTTCGGAATTTGTATCAGCATTATTATTTATGATAGAAAATAGAATCATACAAATTCCAATAGTAGAAACAAAATCAGAAACGGATGATGAAATACCAGATTGGATACGAAACAATGCGTCTTGGTGGGCAGAAAATACGATAAATGATCAAGATTTTGTTTCAGGTATCCAATACATGATAGAAAAAGGAATCATAATCGTTAATATTAAAAAATCACAAGACGAGATTCAAAAAGAAAAAGATGATGAATTTTATTTGTTTGGAAAATATTTACGCAGTATTTCAAAAAATGTTGCAGATGAAAAAAGATACATAGAAGACCCAAATCCAAGTCAAGATGTAATAAAAAAATTCCTCAGAGATTACGTAAAATGGAATTTTGAAGAAGAGGCAAAAACAGCAGCAAACAATTTTCCAGACCCCACATACCAAATCATAAATGAGACATATGTTATTCATTACAAGGTTTTTGTAAATGAACAGCCAACAGGACTGCCATTAGATCATGTCAGTACATTGCAAAATTCATTTTTGTTTTGGGAAAACCAAGAATTAAGCACCAACGGACAAAAAGCTAGAATGGAATTTGAGATTACTAATCAAAAACATGAAGCAAATGTGTGGGTTACATGGGTAGTACGAGATATAGGACAAGGTGTACTTGGTCATGCACATTTGGGAAAGGGAGTAGTTGAAGTCACATTAGGCGATTATAACTGTGATGGGATATTTCAGCTGTATGATGTAAAAACTGTTGAAAAAATAATGACACATGAGTTGGGTCATTCAATAGGACTTGAACATGTGTCTGATCCAAATAACATAATGTATACTTCGTTAAAACCAAGTTATGCATATTGTCTATTAGGATAATTTTTCAAATTAAAAAAATAAAATAGTCATTTCTGATTATTATTTAGCGTTATTCTAATTTTATAGAATTAGAATGAGCATTAGCTTAACCTACACCCAATTAACCTGCAGAAATTAGGTAAAATGAATAATAAGCTAATTATGTAATCTGGAACTATTATGCTGAAAAGCACTGTAGTCTCTGGACCAAAATGTCCTTCATGTGGCGATAAAAAAATGGTAACAGATGAAACCACTGGTGAATTGTTTTGTGGGAGATGTGGTTTTGTAGTTTCAGATAAAATTTCAGAAACAGGAGCAGAATGGCGTTCCTTTGCAAATGACGATACAAACAGGACCAGAGTAGGTGCTGGGACATCATTGACAATGCACGATATGGGATTATCAACAGTAATTGGCGCTGCCAACAAAGATTCTACTGGAAAACCACTCACATCATCAATGAAGAGTTCAATTGAGAGATTAAGAACGTGGGATAGTAGGACACAAGCACATTCTTCTGCAGATAGAAATCTAAGACAGGCACTAAATGAAATGGACAAATTAAAAGACAAACTTGCACTAACAGATGCAGTAGTTGAAAAAGCTGCATATATTTACCGAAAGGCCATGGAGAAAAAACTTGTAAGAGGACGCTCTATTCAGGGCCTAGTTGCAGCATGTCTTTATGCTTCATGTAGAAATACTGAAACACCTAGAACTTTGGATGATGTTGCCAAGGGCATCAACATTAGAAGAAAAGATGTTGCAAGATGTTATAGATTAATTTTTAGAGAACTGGAATTAAAAATGCCAGTAGTAGATCCTGTAAAAGGAGTATCAAGAATTGCAAGCATTGCAGAATTAAGTGAAAAAAGCAAACGAAAAGCGGTTGTAATACTAGAACAGGCAAAAAAAATAGGAATGGTTGCAGGAAAAGATCCTATGGGAATAGCAGCAGCTGCATTATATTTGGCATGTATTAGTACGGGTGAAGTAAAATCACAAAAAGATATCTCAATTGCATCAGGAGTTACAGAGGTAACAATTAGAAACAGATGCGCTGGTTTGAGAAAAATGCTTCAAAACTAGTGTGAGAAAAATGCCAAATAATGAAAACGCATGGTCAGATTGGCTAGACTTTAATAAAGAAACGATTTCAAAAATACCACAATCTGCAGGAGTCTATATGATGCATGCATCTATGAAAATTTTATTCATCGGTGGTTCTGAAAATATCAAAACAAGTATTCAAGACAAAGAAAAAGATCCATGCATCTCAAGAGCTACAAGAGTAAGATACATGCAGACTGGATCTTACGAGCAAATCACAAATGATTTGATTAAAGATTATAAAGACAGACATGAGGGAAAACGCCCTCAATGCATGGAAACATGTTAGAAAATTAAACACACAGATAATTTCATAAATTTTAAAAATTACATTGCAAAATCTTTGAGTCGACGATATTCCATCTTATCCCATGGATATACAATGTATTCACTACCTTTTGTTTTTTGAGCATACACTAGTTGTTTCGGATATTTTTTACCTTGTCTTGCAAATAATGTAGCATATACAAAATTTGAAGGATCAGTTACTTTTGGAATTATTTTTTTAAATGTGTCACCAGAATCGTAAATATCATCAACAAAAAGAGAATCAGAAGGAATTTTGTTTTTGTCGACAAGTATCGTGTCTATTCCCATATGATCAGCCAACAGTCTTGCTGGAACTAGTCCTCCACGACTAATTGTAGAAATACTTGAAAAATCTTTTGACAGTACAGAAATTTTCTTGGAAAGTAATTTGGTCAGTCTTTCAATATCAGTCCATGTCACATTTTGAGAATCAGTCTTCATAGTTATCATGTACTTTACTAGAATTTAGTACAAGTCAAAAAGTTCCCAAAACAGATTTTTTGAGTGGCACAATAAGTTTAAGAATTTTAAAAGCAATTTTGCTAAAATCTGCTTCTTTTTCAGAAGATACTAACAAGACATCATCATTTGCCAAAGGAAAACTCATCACAATTACCTTATCTCGATAAGACATGGAAAAATGAACTTCACCAAATTCCTTATCAAATTCATGTCTCATACGAACTCTAAGCGCAAGTTCCATGAACATCATCTCATCTTGTTTTTGTGCTTCCAATGACAACAGCCCCTTTTTCATACCGCCTGCAACAAGATGCCCACGACTATTGATAATTCGACAAGATCTCATCTTAGGGTCTAGATTTGTAATTTTTTGGCAGATTTTTTCGAGTTCTTCAACATTAACCATTTGTCTAATTAAACAAGCGATCTATTTATTGAGATCTGTATTAATAGTAAGCCGTGGAATCACAATCTCCAAAAGATATTACAGATTATTACAAACATCTGTCCTTGTTCTGGACAGATATTATCCATCTAATGGCAAGCAAACCACAGGCATTGACCTCAATAGGTCCTATGCGTGCATTTGCTTCGAATTCAAAGAAAATCTCAACGGAGTTAATTCAGATTAATGAAAATTTAATGGAATTTAACAAACTTGTAACAGAATACTATAAGCAGCTATCAGAAACTTGGAGTGAAGCGCAAAAGAAAGTCAATCTGAAAGCGCCGGATGTACCACATGACACAGAACAGATGGAGTCATTTAAGAGGATATGGATAGATATTTTTGATAATGACTATACAGAATTATTTGATTCAGAAAAGTTTGGAGAAAATTATGGAAAGCTAGTCTCAAAAGAGCTTGAACTTACAAAACATTGGAATAATATTTCAAATGTGATTTTACAGTCAGCAAACTTACCAAGCAAAGAAGAAATTGATGAAGTGTATAAAGAGATACATGCTCTGAAAAAAAGAGTGACAAAATTAGAAATTGAATTAAAAAAGAAAAGAGATACAAAAAGTGAAGGTAATATAAAAAATGAAAAGTGAATCAAAATTTGACCCTAAACTCATAGAGGAGATGATAAAATTTGGTAAAAACATTATTGATGCACCTAAATTAGTTTCAGCCCCAGACGAAATTAACCTAGAGGTAACCCCACACGATGTAGTACAGGAAATAGACAAAACAAGATTATTACATTACAGATCACTTACAGAAAAACAATACAAAACACCATTATTGATTTCCTATGCATTAATTAACAGATATCATATTTTGGATATA
>JABFSW010000024.1 GCA_013140415.1 Nitrosarchaeum sp. | reverse complement strand
GTTAGAAGTGTAGCCATAAATAGAAATACAACAAAGCCAGATATTGGTACTGTAATTTGACCAATGCCTATTTTTCCTTCATTGTATTTTGAAATAAAATAAATTGTAATTCCACTAAAAATAAAAGATATTGAAGTGCTGAATTTCATTGTAACAGCATCGGGTATAATTGATGTTAGAAATGGAATATCAAGTATCCAACCAATACAAACAATAAAACCTATACAAATCGTTACACATGAGATAATCTGTGATATTCTAGCAGAGAATAATTTCATTATTTCATAGTATTTCAAAAAACAGGATTATTATAATGAACTGAAAATATTGTTAAGTTAATAGTAAAAATAGTAGCATAAATTGTAATTTTCTAATGTTTTTGCCCACGTAGTTTAGAAGGAAACGCTACAAAACCTGCCTGACATATTCTACGCATATTGTAAATTTCTGTCAATGATTAATAATGAGAAAATAGTGATTAAGAAAAGTTATGAAAAAGACAGTAGTTGGAATTACAGTAGTTGGAAAAGACAGAGAAGGAATAGTTGCTGCATTTACTAATTTTGTATTTGAAAACGGTGGAAACATCGAAAAAGTAAATCAAAATGTAATCAAGGGTTTATTTGGTATGTATCTTGAAGCATCTTTTACCAAATCAGTAGATGTAAAAAAGTTTGATTCTGGAATTCAAATATTATCAAAAAAAGAAAAGATGGATGTAAGTACTCATCATGAAACAAATTCAGAAAAAAATATTGCAATACTAGTTACAAAAGAATCACGATGTCTGCAAACAATACTTGATGCTGCAAAGAAAAAGTCACTGAAAGGTTGCATCTCAGTAATTATAGGAACTGAGAAAACATTAGAACCAATGGCAACGAAAGCAAAAATTCCATTTATTGTAATTGGTGATGCAAATCAAGAAAAAGCTGAAGAAAAAATAATGGAAGTTTGTAAAAAGCGGGAAATTGATTTGATTGTACTTGCAAGATACATGAAGATTCTTAGCCCAAACTTTGTTTGGAGATATCCAAATAGAATAATTAACATTCACCCATCATTGTTACCTGCGTTTCCAGGTGCTTTAGCATATGCACAAGCTTACGAAAGAGGAACAAAAATAGTTGGTGTAACATCTCATTATGTAACGGAAAATCTGGATCAGGGACCAATAATATTTCAGGATTCTTTTGAAGTTGATCCAAATGATACACTGGAAGAAATTAAAACCAAAGGTCAAAAACTAGAAGCAGACACATTGCTAAAAGCAACAAAGATGCATCTAGAAAACAAGCTTGAAGTTCGCTGGAGAAAGGTTCACATCAAGTCCAAGTGAATCAGATGACAGAAATTAAGTCCCAATTTGATCCCAATCTAAGAAAAACCATTAAAAGAAAAAATCAAGTTGCAGTGATTCCTGTAGGCTCAATAGAACAGCACGGCCCACACTTGCCGATATCAACTGATTCAGATATTGTTACTGAAATTGCAAGAAAATTATCAGAAAAGAAAAATTTTCTACTCTTACCTACAATGACATATGGAGTATCATTTGAGCATGCACCATTTTTTAACTTGAGCATCAAAGAATCAACTCTGAATAATGTCATTACTGATTTGTGTACATCGCTTCTTGCAAATAATATCAAAACAGTTTTTGTCATTAATGGACACTATGGAAATCTAAAGCCATTACAAAATATTGATGTAAAATTACGAAAATTATCAAAAAACAAACTCAAAGTCTTTTCGCTTTCATACTGGCATTTTATGAATAGAGATTTTGATCATGCAGGATTTGTAGAGACTTCGCTAATGCTTGCAATATCAAAAAATGTCAAGATGAAATTGGCAAAAAAAGGACTAGTGACTAGCGGAATGAATCAGCAGCAAATCAAAAAGTTAGGACAATTGGCAGCAAAATCATTTCCACAAGTCACTAAAAATGGAATTTGGGGTGATCCAAGAAAAGCCACTAAAAGAGATGGACAGATAATTTTAGATGAAATAATGCGAAATCTCACAAAAAAGTGTCAAACTTGCCTCACTGGGCATAGTTCAAAGTTACACCAATGAAATTTTAATATAATCCCTCGGTAGCAAAGCCAATAAGTGAAATAATGTCTGTTGATATGGCAGTAAAAGTACTTGATGAGAGTATCAATCAAATCGTATTGATAAAGCTCAAAGGCGGCAAAACAATCAGAGGTAGTTTACTCGGTTTTGACCAGCACATGAACCTGCTACTTGACTCATCAGAGGAAATTCCTCTTGATGGCAATTCAAAAAGCCTAGGAACAATCGTCGTCAGAGGAGACAATGTTGTTATGATATCTCCTCCACCCGCAGCAAATTAGGTGATTTGGGATGACGAGAGGCACAACTTCAATGGGTGGCTTTACAAAGAAAAAAGTACACATCAGATGTAGAAGATGCGGTAATAACGCATTTCATAGACGTCACCACCAATGTGCAAGTTGCGGTTTTCCAGAGGCTAAACGTAGAAAGTATTCCTGGATTAAATGGTACACATAGATGCAAGAGATTGCAATTATTCTTAGTTCATTAGCAGGTGTTGCTACGGCAGCTGCCGCAAGAAAAATGCCCAGAAATAAAACACAATTACTTAGTCTTGGTGCTAGCTCACATATCAAAAGTAAAATTAATTCTCTAAAAATTGAAAAAGATATTCTTACAAAAACAATTGCCAGATTATATCAAACAGATTCTGATTTCCCAAAGATTCAACGTGATAAATTATTGTTAAAGTATCAACATCAACTAGGAATTGTATTAGCAAGATTAGAAAAACTTGAAGAAGCAAGTCATCACCCAGATTTGGGTCCAATTGGAGATGGATTGATTACACTAATGGATCAAAAACTATCAAGATTAGATGATAGATTGTATGAATTATCATCAAAGATTGCAAACGTACCAGTTCCAGAAATAAAAGAAGAGACTAAACCTGAAGCAAAACCAAGTAGGAAAATATTTAATTTTGAAAAACCAAAAGAGACAAAATTAGATCCCATAGTAATTCCACAAGCAAGCTCAAGACAATCATTTGAATTAACCACACTAACAAGATTTTCAGATAAAGAACCAAAATTCCAAATATTTGAAAAACCAATTGAGCCAAAAGTTGAGATCATAAGAGAAATGATCCAGCCAAAAGAGGAGATCATAATAGTTCAACCAAAAGTTGAAGACAAAATTGAAATCATACAATCAGTTATTGCAAAACCAGAAATCAAATTAGAAACAAAACCAGATATCAACAAAGAAGTTGCAAAGATTACTGAGCACAAAGCTCTTCCAGAACCAAAGAAATCAATACTAGATGATGACTTTGATGAAGACACAGACGACCTAGACAAAATCAAAGGAGAAATAATGAAAGTTCTCTCCAAAATTGAGCAAGCAGAGGTAGAGTGATTGTCTTACGATGATGCCATAGAGGCATTGTCAACTGATGCATTAAAATTTGTAAAAGATGGTTTTGTAGTTGGATTAGGCAGTGGCAGAGCAGCTACTGCTCTTGTAAAATCTCTGTCAACACTGATCAAGATAAAAAAATACCATATCACAGGAGTGCCAACTTCATTGCAGATAAAATTAATTGCACAAAAAGTAGGCATACCACTAGTAGAGGCTGATCATGTTGATCACATTGATGTTGTTTTTGATGGTGCTGATCAAATTGATTCTCAGAGATTTGTAATTAAAGGTGGAGGTGGAGCACTGTTACGAGAAAATATTTTGTTTAGCTTGGCTAAAAAAGTAATAGTTATGGCAGATAAAACAAAATTTGTTAAAAACTTTACAAGATCAGTTCCAGTGGAAGTTCATCCACTTGCAAGAAATTCAGTAACAGACGCAATCAAAAAATTAGGAGGAAAAATAGAACTGCGTTCACTTGATAGAGGTTATCCATTTTTTACAGAAAACGGAAATATTATTTTGGATTGTAATTTTGGTGTAATCAAAAATCCAAAAGAGCTGTCCCAAAAAATCAAACAAATCACAGGAGTGATGGAATCAGGGATATTTATCAGAAAACCAGACGTAATTTACAGAGCCA
>JABFSW010000013.1 GCA_013140415.1 Nitrosarchaeum sp. | reverse complement strand
TAGATAATCTTATAAAATTTACAACATTTAAGGCATAATACCTAAGCTAAGCGTTGGTGCAGCAAATTCTACAAATTTAATAATTGGATCTGGATATACACCGAATCCTACCAAGAAAACTATTGAAAATATCATGATTGTAATTACAGACTTTGGTTCAGATATTCTTTTTTCAGTTTCTCCTTCAAAGTACATTTTTCTTGTGATCCAACCATAGTAAGCTAATGATAAAGCACTGTTTAGAACTCCAGCTATTGCAAGCCATGGTGCCCACCATATAGTTGAACCAGCATCCAATGCACCACCAAATAACATTATTTTACTCCAAAATCCAGCAAGTGGAGGTACACCAGCTAAAGCAAATAATGAGATTACCAATCCAAGTGATGTAATAGGCATTCTTCTACCAAGTCCTTTGAGTTTATCGATGTTAGTTACTGCAAGTGTGGTCACTATTCCTGCAACTGCTATGAAAGCAGCACCTTTCATTACTGCGTGATTCAATATTTGGTATAGTGAACCTTGTAAACCAAGAGAGCTGTATGGAGCTACTGCAAGTCCAATCAAAATGTAGCCAGCATGAGCAATACTAGAATATGCCAACATCCTTGCAAGATTCTTTTGCATGATTGCAGCGATGTTCCCAATGGTCATAGTCATCACTGCAATTATACCAAGAGCTAAAGTCCAATCAAGATTAAGTACAACCATTCCCAAAACAACTATTCTAATTGTTGCTGCAAATCCTGCTTTCTTTGTTCCAGCTGCAAGTAAAGTGGTAATGGTTGGAGGTGCACCTTCATAAGTGTCAGGCAACCATTGATGAAAAGGCACCAGTCCCATTTTAAATCCAAATCCGGCAATAAACATTCCAACAGATAACAAGGCTAATGGTAATAATGAAGGATCAAGAGTAGAGTAACCCTGAATAACTTCACCAATATTTGTTGAACCAGTTAATCCATAGGATAATGAAATTCCATAAACAATAATTGCAGATGATAATGCTCCAAACAAGAAATACTTTAGTGCAGCTTCATTTGAGCTTGGATTCTTTTTCATAAATCCAACAAGAACGTATGTTGGAATGCTCATGAGCTCCCATGCAACAAATAACATCACCAGGTCAGTAGAATATGCTACTAACACCATACCAATTGTTGAAAGGAGTATTAAGGAATAGTAAACAGCAGGATAGTTCTTTTTTCGCATGTAATTAAATGAGCCAACTGTAGTGAAGATTGCAACAATTAGCATTGCGATTGCAAAGAATCCGCCAAATGCGTCATCTACAAGTACATCTTCAGAAAACAGGGCAGATGGAAGAATATTATCAGCAAGGAATTGATATGCAACATATCCAATTGATGCAATCAATGCAGCAAATGCAATAACTGCATAAAATGAGTTTGAACCTTTTTCTTTTCTGGCAATACTGATTATAGGTAACAAAACTCCCACGGTACCAAGAATTGCAATTATTACCAATGGAGTTGAACTGATTTCTAGCATCTCACATTATTCTCCTATATCAACAATATCAGGACTACAAATAACAATCCTGCTCCAAATACGAATAGATAAGACTGGGTTACACCGGTTTGTGTGCCTTGAACTACTTTGGCACTCCAACCAACTGCTTTTTGTAATCCATTATTCATTCCATAATCAATAACAGTCTTTTCAAAGTATCTGAATACTCCTCTTGAAAGCCACAATGGAGCTACAACAAAGCACCAATAGACAATTGCATTAAGATAAAATCGATTTAGAATAACTTTATGAATAGCATAAAAGAAAATATTTGAATTTACAAATTTAACAGGATCAATCCATCTACCAATATAGAACACATATCCTAATCCAGTTCCAATTGCAAAAGCAGATAATGATGCAGCAAGTGCAACTGGATTAATTCCATCTAAGAATTCAGGCAATATTGAATTTTCAATTTCATTATGTACAGAGTGAATTCCAAATGATTCTTCAAGATAATCTGTAAATAACTCATGTAGTCCACCTTCAAATGATAAGCCAACTAGACCAATAGCAATTGTCAGTACTGCAAGAATTCCATATGGTACCCACATAGATAATGATGCTTCATGAATATGATGTCCTTCTTCTTCCATTTTTTGAACATGTTTACTCTTTGAACCATAGAAGACCAGTCCAAGCATTCGAGTTGTGTAAAATGCAGTTATTACTGCAGTTAATACAGCAATTGCAAATATTGGTATGGCCCATTCATGTCCTGATGTATAAATTGCGCCAAAGATAGAATCCTTACTCCAGAAACCAGTTGTGATAAACGGTGCGCCCATTAATCCAAGACCTGCAGCCCACATAAACGCATAAGTCTTTTTCATGTTTTTGCGTAATCCACCCATATCAGTCATGAATCTTGAACCAACAACGTGTAGTAATGAACCTGCAGCCATAAACAATGATGCCTTAAACATCGCATGTGAAATTAGATGAAAGAAACCTGCAGTATATCCGTTAACAAATTGTTGTGATAATCCAGCGATACCTAATACCATCATCATATAACCAATCTGAGAACCAGTAGAGTATGCAAGTACTTTTTTAATTTCAGAATTAACCATACCTTGAAGTCCTAAGAGAAGGGCAGTGGTAGCACCAACAAGGAGAATTACTTCAAAGAATTGATCTGCTAGAATTCCAGCAGCGCTTAAAGCGAAAACCAACGGTGCCAGTCTCATAACTAGGAAAACACCTGCTTTTACCATTGTTGCAGCATGAATTAAAGCAGAAACTGCTGTTGGACCAGTCATTGCCTCTAAGAGCCATTCATTGAGTGGGAATTGTGCGGATTTACCAATAGCTCCTCCAAATAATAAAATGAATGCAGGTACTAAGAGACCTTGCGCAGACATTGCTGTTGCCCAAGCTGTATCATGCATTAATTCTCTAAATCCAAATGTTCCGGCAAATAAGAATATCAAAAGCATACCTGCAATCATCATAACATCACCAACTTTTGTCATGATGAAAGCTTTCATACCAGCATGAGTTGGTGAATAATAATCTAAAAGACCAAGAACAGTTCGTCCTTCAGTACCAACATGATCTTTCTTTTTATCACGATACCAAAAGCTGATCAATGCATAAGATGCAAGTCCTACACCTTCCCAACCAAAGAATACTTGTAACAAATTATCAGATAATACAATTAATTGCATTGAACCAATAAAGAACAACATCCAGAACCAAAATCTTGTGATTGATTTATCACCTTTCATGTATCCTGTACTGTAAATCATAATGAGAAATGAAATCCATCCAACTACATTTGCCATAATTATTGAAAGTGGATCAGCCAATACACCTGCTTTCAAACCAATAGAATCAATCCAAGATATTTGATCATGAATTTCATGTGCTTCCAATGCCATTGGCAATAGAGATGCTGCAGAAAGTGCACTCATCAAAGCAAATCCAACTGCTGCATATCCAGTTGCATGTTTTGATATTTTTCCAATTCCCGGCATTATCAATGCAGCAATAAAAGGCAGTATCCAAACTAACCAAGCACTTGCGGCACCTACATCAAATGGCAAACCTAACACTTCAGTTGCCATAAACTAAACCCCCAGTACTCCATTCATGTATGGAATTATTTGATTAAAGAATATGTCAGGATAAATTCCTAGAACTATTGTAAATCCTGCAAGTACCATCATTGGTGCAGTCATATACCAACTTCCTTCTTTAACATTCTCAAGATGTTCCGGTAGTTTTCCAAAGAAGACACGTTTTAGCATCCAAAGAATGTAAGACATTGTTAGCGCAGTTGCAACAAGACCTAAACCAAATGTGACGGCTCTAACGGTAGAACCATCTTCAATAGCAGTTTCTAATGCTCCATAAAATAGAGTCCACTCACCCATAAATCCGCTAGTTGGTGGCACTCCCATAATTGTCAATGCACCAATCACTGCACAAACAGCAGTTATTGGCATCTTACCAGCTAATCCACCTAGTTGAGAAATATTTCTAGTACCAACTTTAACAATTATAATTCCAGCCATCATGAAGAGGATACCTTTACCAAGTGCATGTG
>JABFSW010000020.1 GCA_013140415.1 Nitrosarchaeum sp. | reverse complement strand
AAAACAATATTCTCTTTTTCCACATTTAAGATAATTAAAATAACAAAGCAAAATGAATCTCGCAATACACTTTAAAAATAACAAAAAAATTTAATCATTATTGAAGCACTTTATTGTATTACTAAGTTTTTTAACTTTGTTTGTAATTCTGACTCCAATTCTTATCTTTGCCGAAGAGCATATACCTGGATCTATTTTGATGGTGGAATCAGATCCATATTATTTTTCAGAGGGAGATTTTGGATTAAAATTCCTCAAGTTTTTTCAACGATCACTATCTCCATATCTAATTCCTGGAAAAACAACTGAACAATCTACAATTCAAGAAATCTCTGAAGCATACAATGAGGCAAAACAGTCTGTTGAACAAAAATATATCATTGATGACAATAATCGAGCAATGATATATGCTGTCGAGTTTTCTGGCGGTGATTTACAAAAGACATACAGATTTGACACATTCCAAAAATTCACACACATTACAAAAGATCAAAACAATTCTCCGTATTATTATCAAAATGTACAATATGGACTGGAACTGGAATCGCTACCAAGCGAAGACAAAAAATCATTTTATGATGAGCTAGTAATCCCGTCAATAAATCCAGGAAAAAAACCAGAATCATTTGATGTGAGTGTTTCTGTTTTGAGCGGAGATGGATATACAATTCAAGTATGGAAGTATCAAAAATGTACAATTAATTCCTATACGCCTTATCTTGATGAAAATCTATTAAAACTAAAATTTGTAGGAGATTTTGTCTCAGAAATCAAAGACAAGACAGCGTTTAGTTGTGATGGATTCTTTGAAGATTTCTCACTAAAAAAACCAAGTAAAAAGCCAGAAGCAACTCTTGTCCCAATCATATCTCCAAAAGAGACTCGTACAGAGCGAATCATAGTACAATTTGAGGGCGGAGAATTACAAAATCAGGCAACATTTTACTCATTTTCCAAGTTTACTCCGCTTGCAAAAAATCCGACATTTCCTATATCGATTCCAGGAAATGTCATAGGAGAAAAACCAAGATTTGCCTTGGAATCACTTCCAACAACTGACAAGGAAAATTACTATACATTTTTGAGCAGATATGTAAATCCAGGTGCTGCTCCCGAACCATTTGATGCAACAATCCATCTAGTTACAGGAAATGGAAACATCTTGCAAAGCTGGCAATACAAAGACTGTTCTGCAAATAATTATGTGGTATTTTTTACTGACAACTTGATCAAATTCAAGCAATCACTAGATTCAGAAATTCGTGACAAGACATATTTTGAATGTTCTGGATTGTCATTAGATACAAATCTAGATAAGAATAATGTTGATACAAAACAAACTCTTTCTATAGATGAACAGAGTCGTGCACAAACATTTGTAGTACATTTCCAAGGATCTGATATTGCACCTGAGAAAATTGTTTACTCGTTTACAAAATTCTCACCAATCACTAATGAAGAGATCCAATTTCTATTGCCAAACTCTCCATTTGGTGAAGAACCAAAATTCTATCTAGAATCACTTCCCAGCAAAGACAATGAATGGTATTATCAATTAATGAGTAAATATATCAATGCAGGAAATATTCCAGAACCATTTGATGTAACTGTAGATGTTTTAGTAGGTGATGGAACAACACTTCAAAGCTTGAAGTACAAAAAATGCCAAGTACTAGAATACAAGACATATCTTGAAGATTCATTATTTCTCAGAAAGTTTACAAACAAGTTTGAAAAAGAATTCAGAGACAGAACAATTTTCCAGTGTGTTGGGTATGCTTTTGATGCAACATTATACAAACCACAAAAACCACTAGAAAAATCACTTAATACTTTTAATTTTGTACCATCAGAACAATCTAGAATAACACAAATGGTTGCAACGTTTTCTGGCGGCGATTTGGAAGAACCAATTGTAGTCAATACAATAGGCAAATTCACACCAAAAATTGAGCAGAGACACCAGACTCAGGCGCAATTAGTCAAGTTTAGCGTGACAGTAATACCCAATGTCGAATCTGGCACGAATCCTACTACCTTTGGATCTCCTGATTATTGTGAACCGGGACAAAATCCCCCTGGATGTAAGCCATGTCCACCAAACAATCCACATTGTAGTGAATCTGGAGGCGGTGATGGAGGATCAGGTGGATGTGAAGAATCAGACTGCACAACTGAACCACCAATCGAACCAGAAGAGCCAGGAATATCGACTTCATCATATACAGTTCTAGATACGATGCCACATCTTTCCATAACACAAAGAAATGATTACATAAAATCTACAGAGTTTACTCTGATGTCTCTTCCAAGTAAGGACAAGTTGCCATACTATGATATTATAAGTAAATACATCAACCCAGGAAAAAAGCCGGAGCTATTTGATGTCACATTAGATTATCTTAGTGGTGATGGTACAATAATACAATCCTGGAAATATAGTTCTTGTGAGATCACGGACTTTAAGATAAAACGTAATGATGTCCTAACTACTTTTTCATTAAGCAACATAACAGGTGCAGCAGATATTGTTGAAACATCCACTTTGTCCTGTAGTGGATTCTCAGTTGACTTTGATCAGAAAAACAGCAATTCAGAATATACTACAATACCCACGCCATATGATAGAGCAATGATTAATCTAGTACACTGGTATGGAGGAGAATTACAAAGCCAAAGATCTTCTGCATTATTGCAAGAATTTAACACATTAGGTGATTCAAATGTCTCTGTTGGTGGATTACCAAACATACATCACAAAGATGTATATCAGTTTGTCAGCAGATATGTCAATCCAGGAAAAATTCCAGAACCTGTCAATATGAGATTTGATACTGTTACTGGTGATGGCACAATTTTGTTTTCTACTATTTATGACAAATGTACTATCAAAGATGCCTCAACACATCTTAGTGACAATATGGCATTAATTCGATATGCCCCAAGCCTGAAATCTGAGATACAGGGACACTCTTTGATTGACTGTATCGGAACCAGCTTTAAGGTTTCACCTCAAAATGATTCTAGATTTGATCACAGTGGAAATTTGAGAAAAGTCTCCCCAATTATTCAAACATCTATTGGAGTTCCTGCAGAAGATGTATCGTGCAATGATGAATTTACCCTTATGATTCGTCCACCAAATAACGTTCCAGTCTGTATAAAAAATGATAATACCTCACAGTTTGAAGGACGAGGATGGAAAATTCCATCACAGATAGAAAAGAAAAACATTGTAGATATACTGAGACCTGTTTTGCCATCAGAATATGAAAGAGCATTATCATTTACAGTAAGTTTTGAGGGAACAGATATTTCACCATCGCAAACAGTTGAAACATTTTCAAAATTTGTCCCAATCGCTGATGAAAATGCTATAATCCAGATACCTTCTAATCCACTAGATTCTTCAAAAAAGATATTCTATTTGGAATCACTTTCAAGCAAAGAAAAGAATTGGTTTTATGAATTAGCCAGTCGTTATGTTAATGCTGGAACAAAACCAGAAAACTTCAATGTTATAGTACAGGTAAGAGATGGACAAGGCGATATGCTACAAACCTGGGATTATAAAGAATGTGAAATTACAGAATTTACTACCTACTATGATGATAATTTACTAAGATACAAGTTTCATGGAAAATGGCAATCAGAGATTAAAGACAAGTCCATTTTTAGATGCGCTGGCTTGTTAATTAATTCTTGAACTATAGTTAGTTGATGTATTTTTTGTTTTGAAAGTAATACAATGTTCCTCTAGCTTGACCTGGCATACTAAGCCCAAAGTTTCCAAGTACATTTTTGACATCTTCTGAATTCATCATCCAATATCCTTCTCTAGTCAAATCATCAACTACTTTGAGAAATTCATCAAATCCACCTAACTTACGGCTAACTATGGCAAGAGCGTCTGATTTATAGTAGATTAGTTCTTTGTTGTGTCTAATTTTTTCAATGTCCTTGTATTCTGCTTTTATCCCTCTACCCTGTTCTTTACCAATGCTTACTGCCTCTTTTTGAACATCTTGTACAGTTTCTTTGACATCATCAATTTTTTCTTCAAGGGATTCATGTATGTCATCTATTTTTTCTTTGATAGATTTTCCCAATTACTATACAATCCAGAGATAAGATATATAATTTTCACAAAGTTATCCCTGAATTAGAAAACCAATAATGAGAATAGCATTCAACTTTTTATATTGAATATACATGGTACGAACAAATGGTTAACCAGTATGTTTGGATTGGAATTGTTGTAGGCATATTCTTTGTAGGAATTGGAATTGGTTATTCTATACAATCTAACACGTCGACTGTACCTATGATGATGAATACTCAACAGATGCAACAAATGATGAATAATCCAGATCAAATGACACAATGGCAACAAACCATGATGAATAATCCTGAAATCATGAATCAATGGATGAATAACCCTCAACATGTAGAACATATGACAAATATGATGAATCAAAATCATGACTTCATGCAACAAATGATGTCGGAGATGATCAATGATCCTAACATAAGATTACAAATGTTAGGTCATATGACTGAAAATCCAGAAATGATACAACAAATGAGGGAAATGGTAAACAGTAACATGACTGGAATGATGAACGAAATGATGAATCAACCCTAAATTCTAATACAATATCAGTATTAACGCAAAATCTCTTTTTTGTAGAATAAAATAAATTAAAATCTATTTTTTGTAATCATCTCATTTGGATATAATTTGGAATAATCCTTTTATCGTTACTTGAAAAGTTGACCTTCAATGAAGTCAATCAAATACTTTGGATTATTGCTAATCCTACCATTGATTACAATGGCATTGACTGCAAATTACATCACTGAAGCAGATGCCGAAAAAGGAAAAGGAGTACCATCTAGTTCCTATGGTTCTAAAAACAAAGGAATAGTTTGTGGAGACAGATTGTGCTCTGAAATTCCTGGCGGTAAAGATGCTATCAAAAACGAAAAACCAATGCCAAAAGCATCTACTATTCCAGCAAAACCTTCTATGACACCTCCAAAATCTGAAAAGATGGAAGACAAATCAATGTCATCCATGCAAGACAATTCAGATCTAGGTTCTGTTCTAAAATTATCTCGTGCAAATGTCCCAGCAACCATTCCATTACATCATGGATTCTACAATAGCGGTGATGTTTTTTATATCATCACTGATGCTAGTGAACAAAAACACGCAGATTTGATCACAGAACAGCAAAAATGGAAAGTAGAACTAGCACCACTCTTGGCAAATGCCCCAAAAGAAGCCCTATCCACAACATACTTTTTCACTAACGGTGTAAAAGGTGATGGAATTCACGGATTTCAAGGACAGGTCTTTACATCTACTCCTGCACAGACTGATACATACAGTGCACTAACATCTCATGTTCACGTAACATGGAATCAAGGAGCCACTCCAACAGTTCTCAAATCAGAACAAGAGATAATGGATGCAGAAAAATCTGGCAAGGTAACACTATCTCCATTAAGTGTAGTAGTAAACATGCCCCAAATCATTTGGCCTGAAGGTCAGATGATGGTAAAAGAGGACAAGACATTATCTGATGGCACACCATATGGTGGAGGACAAATTACTGAAATCAACAAAGAAAAGATGACAGTAACATTTGTTGCTCATCGCGGATGGGGACCAGACGGTAAAAGTATCTACTATATCGTAACTGATGCAACGCCTTCTGGCCCAGCTGAAATGATGGGTGTAACTAGTACACCAACTTCAGCAAAACTCATTGCAAATTCAGCTGCAGTTGATCTGTTCCAATTCATAAATGGAATTAAAGGCTCAGGTCCAATGGGATTCCAACCTGGAATTGCAGCAGGGGCTCCCGGTGATGCAAACTATTCCCCAATGTGGAGAATATCTGTAATTGATTGGAAAGACCCAACAAATGCAGCATTACTACAGACAACAAATGACATCAACTTTTACACCAGTAAAGGCAAAATCAATGTCAGTTTAGCAAGACCAATGGATTCAGATCACATAGTGAACTGTCCATTTATTGATCCCTTTCAATAGGGACAATCCATTTTTTATATCATAAATTAGGAATGAATTGCATTCCAGCAACAGCATTCATTCCATGTACAATTAGGACATCCCTTGTTAGAGTTACTTTGTTTACATTCTGCAGGAATACAACCACAATCAGCGCATTTCATAACATTCAGGTAAGAGAATGTGAGATAAAAGTGATTACTCAAATTTAGTTTAAATCTCAAAATGGATTAATGAAATTAGTAATGTCTTATTGTAATTTTCCTCCTTGCCGATAGTTTTAGAGTGAAATGTGTGAAATCTTACTGCCCTAATTTGCGACTGGAAAAAAGTTTTTCTCTAAATCCTTAAGTTAATACAAAATTTAGATAATTATTGAAGAAAATTCTATTTTTATATACACTAGTGACTCTAGTCAGTTTAATTTTCATTAATACTGCATTTGCAGAATCAGGAAGCAATCAAATTCCATCTTGGATTAAGAAAAATGCTGGGTGGTGGTCAGATGGTTCAATTGATGATAATTCGTTTACACAGGGAATACAATATTTGATTAAAGAAAAAATTATCAAGGTTCAATCCACAATTCAAGAAGATAAACCAAGTTCAAATGAAATCCCATCTTGGATTAAGAAGAATGCAAAGTGGTGGTCAGATGGACAAATAGATGATGATTCGTTTGTAACAGGAATTGAATTTTTAATAAAAACGGGCTTGATTCAATTACCAATTACTAATGAAAACGTAGAACAGAAAATAAATTCAAACTCTCCTGATTTTACAATCCTCTTAAAACCTGACTCGATGGTATTGCCAAGTGGCGGATATGGAGAAGTCGACATAACGGTAAAGTCACTTAATGGTTGGGATGAAAGAATTTGGCTTAATATTCCAATTCCTATAGGTCCAATCAAATATCCAACAATCGTTCCAAAATTGGTAACTCCAACTTCTAATTCTGATGCAACTGCAGCTTTTGCAGTAGATGTTGAAGAATTTTCATGTCCAGGGCAATATAAAATGGCAGTCTATGGAATGAGAAACACAGACAAAATTCCAATGACTACACATTACACCTATTTTAATTTGGAAATATTACCTCCTGGCAAGATCTTTGAATTAAGCTCAGATCAACAAGTGATAACAATTCCAAAAGGTAGTTCCAAGTCATTTGATCTGGAGATAAAAAATCTTGACAAGCATGATTGGGGATTTCTTGTTGATCCTGTAGATAATTTTAGAGCTCCAACAGGAGTGAAAATAGAACACACTCAAGCCGCAATATTGGTAAAAAATGGAGAATCAAACAAGGCCACAATTAACATTAAAACATCAGAAGATATTCGCACTCCAATGACATTCACTTTACCAATGCAAGCTCTAACTGCCTTGAACTGTGATCCAGCATGGATGGAAAAAACCAATATTGTGGTAAATATCATAGGCCAAGAAGACTCATCAGATTCTGATCAGATATTAATTCCTGAATCTGGGTATACAAAACCAACTAACACTAAACCACAACTTACTATTCCAAAACAAGTAACACAAGAAGCTACTAGCAGTTCGGGGGCAGTTGTAAACTATGATGTGTCAGGAAAAGACACTGAAGACGGCACAGTTATTCCCTCATGTGATCATCCATCAGACAGTATATTTCCAATTGGAAGTACTACTGTAAAATGTACTGCAAATGATTCAGACAGTAATTCTATTTCAGGTACGTTTACAGTTACAGTACGTGACACAACACCTCCAAACATTGCAGCATTCCAACCAACAGAAGGATCAAGGGATGAAACAGGAGTTGTGGTATTCTTTGAAGTGACAGCAAATGATTTGGTGGATGGCAATGTGCCAACTAGCTGCAACTATCCATCTGGAACAAAATTTCCAATAGGTGTGACAGTTTTGACGTGCACTGCAGATGATTCCAGAGGAAATCATGCATCAAGATCATTACAACTCACTGTAACTGTAACAGAATCTGGGCAATAAATAATCATAAATTATTTTAATTTAACAAAACTTATGCCAAAAAGGAATCATAGTTTTCAATAAAGGACCATTTTACTTTAGTAATATCAAGACTTAGTTATCATATGAAAACACATCTAATATTCACAATAATGCTAGTCATGGCCATATTTGTGATTACAGATGCAAATGCAGTAGATGATTCCCAAATTCTGCCAAAAGATCAACCAAACTTTGACCCAATAATTTCAAGTGAGATAATTGATGGCAAGACAGTAGAAATTGTAGAGTTTAATTGCAAGCTAGCAAAATAATGTTTCCTATATTCTAGTTGATATTTGTTTTACAGATAGGAGTGCTTGTAAAGCCCATAAAGAACAGAGTTTGAAATCTATTCATCATCTGAGATTAGCCATGACAGTCCTCTTACTTCTTCCCAGACAGGTTTTGGCTCATTATTTTCTAACATATCATAGTATAACAAAAATTAGTTTAAAAGATCCATGAACCATTTGTTCAGATCAATGATCCATATACCAAATTAATGAAAAAAGGCTTGGGCAATTTGACCCAAGCCTTGGACGATGGTTAATCCAGCAGGCGAATGACTTCCATTAGCATGTGAAACCCAGATTGGTATGGCAAATTTTCCTTAAAAGACTCGCGTAGAAATTATCAGTACGATCTAAATACTATTTTGGTAAATTGAACATGATTGGAACTCTCACCAACCAACTAATCGTTGTTGGTCTTAAGATCCAATCTCTTTTTCATTTAAGAATATGGACGCTCAATTAATTTACCATGTCCTAGTTTTCCAACAACTGTAAAATCTTCAGCCACTAGTTGGCCTCGTACAATTGTTTTAACAGGCCAGCCCTTTAGTGACATTCCTTCATATACTATATAATCAGAAAATCCACCAAATAACTCAGATGATACTTTGTTTTCTTTTTTCAAGTTTATCATGGTAATATCAGCATCTGCATCTTTTGCTAGTGTACCTTTTTTTGGATGCATTCCAAATATTTGAGCAGCATTAGTGCTTGTAAATCGTACAAATTGTTCAAGTGAGATTTTATTTTTGTTTACTCCCTCGCTTAACAAAATTGGTATCACTGTACCAATTCCAGGAAATCCTGCTAGTGCTCCCCAAACATCAGTACCGCCAAGTTTTAGTTTTAGTTGATTTGCAACATGGTCTGTCCCTATTGTATCAATGAGATTGTGCGATAATGCATCCCATACTGCAGCATTATCTTGTGCAGTTCTAATTGGAGGCATGACTTTGGCAAGATATCCTTTCTGATTTTCATATGATAGTGTAAGATAGTGAGGACATGTTTCGACAAAAATCCTAGTTCCTAGTTTTCTCTCTTCTGCAATTTGCTGTAATGCTTTTTGAGAACCAATATGGACAAAGTAAATTGTACAGTTGTAGTCTCGTCCAAATTTGCAAACTGTTTTGATTGCTTTAGCTTCAAATTCAGGAGATCTGCTTTCAGACCACGCAGGAAGACCATCACGTTTTTTCTCTTTAGCAGTCTTTATTCCGCACGCACAAGACTCGTAGTCTTCTGCGTGAACTAGTACAGGACATCCAAGTGATGCTGCGGTTTTTACAATTTCTTCTACTAGTTTATCATTTACATCTACTATTTCTTCAGATAATTGTGAAGAGTAGGGAGCCATATCCATGTACACATGACCTACATCACCGCCAAGATTCATGTAAATTTTAAACGAAGTGATTCCTTTTTCAATACAGTAAGGCATTTCACTGATTTGTTTAGGAGTAAAGATAGATGCATGAATTGTATAATCGATGTAATGATTTTTTGATGCAGCATCTAGTTGATCGGGCAGTGAAGTTTTAAATGAATTTTTCAATCGTAGCATTCTCATCATGGTTGTTATTCCGCCAATAGCTGCTGCATGTGATTCAGTTTTTGCAGCTTTATCAATGGGAGAATAAACCCCATAGTGAACGTGAGTGTCTATTGGTCCAGGTATTGAGATTAGACCATTTCCATTTATTTTGTTATCACATGCAGGAATATCATTTGTAAAACCTACAATTTTTCCCTCATCAATTATGATATTTTTGTCAAGCATTCCTTGAGGTAAAATTATGTGCGAATTTGTGATCACGGTGTCATACGTCATCAGAAATTTTTCATGTCTTGCAGTCTATTATGCGTTGAGTATAATATGTAAGAAAATCATGCCAGAAAAACTCAGTATACTTATCTAGTTTGAAAATTATAATTTTTTTATGAAAGTTTTGCTTTTGGTATGTATGGTTATTTTTATTGGAATTCTCCCACAGGCATTTGCAGAACACACCAATGACCAGTCATTACCTCAAATTCTTGATGAAAATTATGTAGTTGAACAATTTATGGCAGAAGGCATTCCAAATAGCCCAACTACTATGACCTTTCTTGGAGATGACATTTTGGTATTGCAAAGATATGACGGAATAGTTAGGCTGGTAAGAGACGGAGTTTTGCAGCCAGAGCCTGTTTTGGATGTATCTGTTGCAAAAGATGGAGAAAGAGGAATGCTTGGAATTACATCTGATGGCTCCAAAGTGTATGTCTATTTTACAGCAGCTGATACTGATGCAGGAAAGGCAATTGAAAATAGAATTTATCGATATGATTGGGATGGCGAAAAATTAGTAAATCCAGTATTGCTCAAGACATTACCTAGTGATAATTATTATCACAATGGTGGTGCAATGACTAGCTTTGGTGGACAGACATTTGCAATAATGGGAGATAATGGAAATTATGGTAAACTACAAAATAAAGATGATACTGGTTGGAAAAACGATACTAGTGTGATTCTTAGAATAGATCCACCAGGAGAATATTATGCAATGGGAATTCGAAATAGTTTTGGATTAACAGTAGATCCAGTAACTGGAAATCTATGGGATACTGAAAATGGAGATGATTCAAATGATGAGATTAATCTAGTACCAGAAAATTTTAACAGTGGTTGGATTGAGATAATGGGCATTACAGAGAATCAAACTAAGATAGATTCATTGCCAAAATACGGAGATTTTGTATATAGTAATCCAGAATTTGTATGGGAAAAACCAGTTTGTCCTACTGGAATTGCATTTAGTACATCAGAAAAATTTGCGCAAACAAATAGAGTCTTTGTTGGAGATTGCAATAATGGAAACATCTATAGCTTTAATCTAAATGAACAAAGAACTGGATTTGTTTTTAATTCACCATATCTTCAAGACAATACATTAAACATTGACGAATCAAATGAAGAAATTTTGTTTGGAACTAATTTTGGTGCAATTACAGATGTAGAAGAAGGACCAGATGGATTTTTGTATATTGTATCACTATCTAATGGAAAGATATACCGAATAATTCCAAAGGAATTTGCAGCTATGCCTGAATCAAAAGAAAATTATCCACTTGAAGTTAGTGAGATCATTGTTTATCTAGGAATAATTCTTGTTATCTCTGGCGTTGCAAGTTATTTTATTATCAGAAAGAGTCATCGAACCAAATTAAAAACTAAAGATTTTGCATAGAAATATTTTGTAACTAGTCTTGGAGTTGTAATTATTGGTGGGTAAATCATAGATTTGCCTGAGAAAATGAATAAAAACACATCTCTGAAATGTAAGAGAAGGGCCGGTGGTTTAGTGGTATAATGCCTCGTTCGCAACGAGGATGTCGGGGGTTCAATTCCCCCCCGGTCCATTAATAGTTCCAGAAACTATTATACATAAACAGAGATTACAAATTTCCATGAAGGTTTTTGATGGAAAAAAAGCTGCGCAAGAATACATGTCCAAACATACTCTTGCGTTTTCCACTCCAGAATTAACCCTGATGAGATTTGCGTTTTGGTTAGGAGATACGGTTCCAGATCCTCAAAACAAAGACAATACACTTCCAAGAATGCTGACATTTATGGTAGAGCAAGACTTTGCACCAATTTTAATTGATGATGACAAATACGAGCCATCTGGTGCTGTCAAAAGTTCAAATGTTTATGGAAATGCATTTTCAGAAACTAGTTCTGATGGAAAGTTTTGTTCTGAATGTGGTACAACTCTATCAAAGACAGCAAAATTCTGTCCTGAATGTGGTACAACACAGGATTAAAATTTTATGCTCTAGTGCCACATTTTGTGCAAAACTTTGCATTTGGTCTTAGTGATGCACCGCATGATGGACATCCACCAGATGCAGCAGTTCTTCTTGGCATTAATGCTGGATCAGGCGAGGGCAAAGTACCAACATCACCAAATGCTTGTTGTGCAGATACAATACCTGGAGGACCACCAACTGGATTTTGTGCAGTGCCAGATCTTGGCATTCCCATTCCAGCCATCATTCCAGGTTGTCCCATTCCTGGCATTAATCCGGGAGATTGAGTATTGCCAGAACCTGCACCACGAGATTTTTTCAGCTCAAAGATAACTTTGATTGCTAAAAATTCCAATGCAGAGTAAGCTACAACATAATCGCCTAGTTTTTGAAAGAATTCTTTGTCACTTAGTAGACCTTTTTTGTACATGTTATTGGTATCAAGAAATGATTCATAGTATCCTTGAGAATCATCAAACAAACTTTGCAGTTTGTCAAATAGCATGTTCAGTGTATCTACTTCACCAAATGACATACCCATGCTTTACTTTTGGAATATTAATTACTTTAGGATCAAAAAATAGAAAAATGTGCTAATGGGTTATGCTTGTAATGCTCTATCAATCATATTTTTGTATGATTCTTTTGATGCTGCACCAACTTGCTGACTAACTATTTCACCTTTGTTAAGGATAATCAAGGTTGGAATGCTAAAGACATTGTATTTTGCTGCCAAGTCATTGGCCTCATCTACATTGACTTTGACAAATTTTACTTTGCCTTGATAGTCATTTGCCAGTTCTTCTACTACTGGACCTACCATTCTACATGGACCACACCATTGGGCCCAAAAGTCAACAAACACTGGCATATCAGATTGAATTACATTGATTTCCCAAGATTTTGTATCTGAAATTTCTGTTATTCCCATAATGACTAATTTATGGAACGTACCTAAAAATGTTCACCAGAATTAACACCATATTTTTTGTTGGAAAAGAAAAATCAAAAAACAGATTTAGTGATATATACTTAAATGTCGTTTCAATAAAACGGAGATATGAGTAGCGAACTTAGACTTAAAAAATTAAGAGGATCTGGCGGCTATGTAATGGCAACTGTAACTGATCAACAACAAATGAAAGGAAACTTAGGAGGTCCAGATCTATTTTTAGCACCAATGGGTAGATTGGATAGTCAGAAAATTACTAAACATTTTTGCAATACATGTGAAAAAGAATTTGAGGGTCCTCCAAAAATTAAATATGAAAATCCAAATGAAGAGGTTGCAGAAAATTTAATTCTTGCAGAAAAAGGCCAATACATTTGTAATTCATGTAGTGCAGTAATAGCAGAGTATAGAGAATTTAGAAAACCAAATGAGACTGTTGAAGTTGGAAGTGCAAAGCCATTAGAGACAAGTCAGACTACACAAATCTCACAACCTGAACCTGTACAAGTAAAACCAGAAATTACATCTGCTACACAGCCAGGTCCAGCTACAACAGTTAGCTCAATTGAAGGATTAGCAGTATATGATGAAAATGCAAAAATGATTGGAAAGGCAAAACAAGTTGGAATAGATTCGAATCAATCAGTAGTGTTGTTAGTTATAAAAAATGATGGAACTGAGGGCAGTATCCCATGGAACAGCATAAGAAAAGTAGGAGAGGTGATTCTTTTAGGAAGTCCAGCAGTTGCATCTCAACCAGGAAAGTGCGCAAATTGTGGATTTTCAAATAAAGAAGGCTCCAAGTTCTGTGAAGAATGCGGCAGTAAGCTACAATAAGTGCAGATAAATTTAATCAATCAAACTATAGGCGATTAATGAAGTTGAACAAAAAAATCATGTCAAAAGGAATACTCAAAGACATCATGATTGTAGCTATAGGAGTAGTTGTGATTTGGGTAGGTCTACAAGTTGCATTTGGGACGCAAAATCCATTTTATGTAGTAGCCAGCGGAAGCATGATTCCAGTTTTACAAGTATATGATGTGTTAATTGTTCAAGGACATGAGCCATTTGAAGACATTAAAGTTGGAGATATCATTGTCTTTAATCGTCCGTCAGGACATGATAGAGTAATTGTACATAGAGTTGCAGCAATTATTGATGATGAACCTAAAACAATTAGAACAAAGGGAGATGCAAATCCAGCATCAATTCCAGGGACAGATTATCCAATTACCAAAGAAGAGTATATTGGTAAAGTTGCCTATACAATTCCACAAATAGGCTATGTCACGCAACTATTGAAACCTCCGATGAATTATATTATAATTGTAATTGTCATAGGAATTATGGTTGTAAAACAAATGTCTAAAAAGAAAAATGAAAAAGAATTGAGTTTGAATTCATTGAATCAAAATGATTCGCAAATAGAATCATCTGTAGATATTCCAGAATTAGACAAACTAGAAAAAGATAATGTGTATTCTAGACACGAAGAAAGTAAACTCCCTGAAGAAGAGTCAAAAGATCAAAAATAATTTTCTAAAATTACAAATAGTTTCTGTTTTGTATTACAAAACTGAATCTTTGGTTTTGAATACACGATTGAAATAATCAGATGGCTCATTTGGTTTTTCAATGTCGTTTGTAATTCCTGCAAGGTTTTTTGCAAGATTCTTTTTGTATCCAATTTGCATCTGTCTCTGGATTTGTATTCTCTGTGCTTGTGGGGAACCAGCTCCATGCATTGATTCAGTAAGATAACCAACAGCGTTTCTTCCTAATGTCATGTTTTCAATTAGTCTAAGTACTCTCATTCTGTTTTCAACATCAACGCCCTTTCTACCCTTAAGATATTTTTTAAGTAATGGTCCTGCTACTGGATGTCTGAAATCTTTCTCAGATGGTAAAGTTACTACCAATCCACCTGCAATGTCTTGTGCCAGTCTACTAATTTCATATGGGAATCTAGTTACATTGTGTTTGCAAACTTGGGCAAGCATGTCATCATTAAGATACACACCTGATTTCATTTTGTGTCCCTGATGTGATGATGCAATTCCTGCAGCAAAAATTGTCTCATTAAGATGAGTCATCTCAACAAGCTTGTCTTTAATGTGAGATACATTTGGTATTCCATTATAGTCAGCTATGGTGGCTGCTGCACCAATTAATACATCGCCTAATCCAGTTTTGCAGACATAGCTACGTCTATGATAACAAGTAAAGCGCTCAATTAGCATTGATGCAAATTCGTATTCACCATGCATGAACACTTTATCCCATGGAATAAACACTCTATCTAAAATCATCAGAGCTTCTTGTCCTCCATATTTTGCATTACCATCATCAATTGTTCCTTCCTCCATACTTCGAGTGTCACATGATTGTCTTCCATAGATGTAAGTCACACCTTTAGCATCTGCTGGAATTGCACCAACAACAGCCCAGTCTTTGTCGTTTTCTGTTAATCGTACTGTAGGCATTAGAATAATCCAATGTGAGTTTATACAGCCAGTCTGATGTGCTTTAGCTCCTGAAACATAGATTCCTTTATCGTCTTTGGCAACTATTCTAGTAAACAAATCAGGATCATCTTGCTCTGCAGGTCCCTTACTTCTGTCCCCCTTTGGATCAGTCATGGCACCACCAATTACAAGATTTTCTTTTTGAACCATCTTTACAAATTCTAAAAATCTTTTATGATAATTGGTTTTATGTTTCTCATCAATTTCAAATGTAGTAGAATGCAAAGAATTTAGTGCATCCATTCCAACACATCTCTGGAAACATGTTCCAGTGTTTTGTCCTAGTTTTCTCTGCATTTTATTTTGTAAAACCAAATCCTGTGCACTTTCTGCAATATGTAAAAATCTGTTAACTCTTAATCCAGTAATTGATGAATTGGCAGAAGCAAGTTCCTCTTCTCGTACAGCCAAGTCATATGTCTCTGCTACCGCATTAATTGATGGTCTAATCATTGGATGATCTACTGGTTCTTTTACTAATTCACCAAAAAGGTAAATTTTGAGATCTCTTCCTCTCAGGCTTTGAATATAATCTTCGCCTGTTCTTATGGTCTTAAACTTCTCAACGTTTGCCACATTGAGATTTACTTTAGGTTGTATAAATATTCTAAAACAGTATAAATAAAAATTTACGAGTAAACTACGATCAGAGTCCTATTCTTACATCAAGAATCTTGCAGCCATTACCTTTCTCCATTACCA
>JABFSW010000011.1 GCA_013140415.1 Nitrosarchaeum sp. | reverse complement strand
GGATTTGAACCCATGACCCCCCGCGTGCAAGGCGGGTATACTACCAGGCTATACTACCAGCCCACATCAAGAAGAAATGATCTGTGGATTTTAATTGTTGTCTTCTTGGCAAGAATTTTATTTGTATAAAAAAAATATCACTTATGGTACTCCTAGAATCACAAATTAAATTAAAAACAGGAGATAACGCACCAGATTTTCAACTCTTAGGTGTTGATGATAAGAAACATACACTAAATGAATATAGTTACCAAGGAATTCTAGTTATTTTCATTTGTAACCACTGTCCATATGTCAAGGCAAAAGCAGAAGCTTTCAATGAGTTGTATGAAAAATTTGGCGATAAAATAGCAATAATAGGAATTAACAGTAATGACTCTAAAGACTACCCAGAAGATAGTTTTGAAAATATGAAAAAAACAGCAAAAGAGAAGGGATTCAAATTTGATTATTTGATTGATGATACTCAAGAGATTGCAAAAAAATACGGTGCAATATGTACTCCAGATCCTTTCTTGTTCAATAGTAAGAGACAACTAGTATTTCATGGTAGAATTGACAATGCCATGAAACCAGATGATATAGCTACAGAAAAGACAATGATTAACAACATAAAAAAATTACTATCTGGAGAAAAAATTGAAAAAGATTTTGACCCATCAATTGGGTGCTCAATCAAGTGGAAAGAAAATTAAACTTAAATGAGTCCTGTCAAGAGGATTTAGCTGTGGGCTCGTAGCTCAGCTTGGCTGGAGCGTTCGACTGATAATCGAAAGGTCATGTGTTCGAATCACATCGGGCCCATTTTAATTACTTTGAACTTTCAGAGACGGTTTCAGACCATTGAAGAACATCCTCAAATTTTTCAGACATTAAATCTGAATTGATTTTTGTCTTTTTTCCAACTTTTCCGCATAGTGCTAAACGTATTCGTTTTCCCAATTTTTCCTTAATTGAGTTTATAGATTCTGCAAAAAAGTTTAGCCCTTCTTCAGTATTTGAAAAAACTAGGATAATCATTGTGTCTGATTTTTGTTTCCAAATTTTTCCCATTAATTTTTGTAAATCAAGATCAAATAAGACATTGATTGCAGATGACATATCACCTAGATGGAAAACTTGCCATCCACTTGAATGTAAAGATGCAGAAGCTGCTTCAGATAACAAGGTACTTTGAGCATCAGCTGAAATCACAATGATATTCTTTTTTGGGTTTGAATCTATTGTAATTTGATTAAAAATTTGAAGTGATTTAGATATGATATTTTGTAATAATTTTTCCTCAGAATTTCCAATTTTACCATCATCGTATAGTCTTTGGATTGAGTCTATTGAAGGAATTATCACTTCAGTAACAAGTTTGTGTACTGATGCCCCAGAATTAAGACAATTTTTGATCAGGGAATAAACTAGAGTCTCTTGTCCTTTTACCAGATTTTCAAAATATTGTGGTGCGACTTTAAAGTAATCAGCGGGAAAAGAATATGCCTCTTGTCCTGGTTCTAAAAACCATAATGTAATATTTCCAATATTTTTTTGTCTGAGAAATCCTTCTGCAGCAAATACTTTGAGATATGTTGTCATGGTTGTTCTATTTACGCCAAGTTTTTCAGAAATTTCAATTCCCGACATTCCTGTTTTGGAGTCTTCAAGCACATCAATGAGTTTCTGCCTTATCTCTGTAGACTGATATCCTCTACCCATATTGCTCCAGAGTTAAGGTATTGTATAAAGACTAATTTCTACAGATGAAATAGCATGAAAAATAAAGTCAGAATGTAAGCATTTGAGGTATTTCCAAATGTGGAAATATTTTGAAATTATTTACCATGTTGTATAATAAATACATCTGTGATTTTTTAAATGGTAAATTTTAAACAATATGAGAGAAGATAATGATACTAGTTTGCCTACATTGTGGGAAACCATTTGATGGAAATAATGAAAAATTTTGTAATAATGACTGTAGAGATTCCCACATAGTCGCAATTGAGAGCAGAGTACGAGAAGCAGTTGATAATGATCATAGTCATACGAAAAAACTAAGCAGAGACTAACTAACCATAATTACTTTAGACCTCATATGGCGTTAGATAATAGACTCCTGCGGATGCTTGTGGTATAGAAATTAAAGGAAATGATAAGTGGAAAACATTGATTCAAAATGCTAGTCAAAGATAATTTTTAATTCTATTTTTTCTCTTTTATTTGAGTTGTTTTGTATGGTTTTCCTTTTTTGTCATATGTTACCCATTCACCAATTTGTTCACCGTTTTTAAAATTTCCAGAACGCATTTTTGTTCCATCTAGTCTAAACCATTCCCAATATCCTTCAAGCACTCCATTTACTTTAGTTCCTTTTGCGTAAGGGCTTCCATCTTTATGATATTCTACATTCTTGGTTTTTTTCACACTCTCTAAAAATAAGATAATTATTTTAATTTTCACTCGTGTCCCGACACTTGACACGAGGAATATGTCCCATGGATTAGACAGCACCCACGAAATAAAATCTTATATACTTGGGTACTTTATTGTACGGTAAGGGAAAGTAAATTGCCGAAAGCTGGATTCAAATCAATAACTGTTGCAGAAACGGTTTATGACAAGTTCCAAGACGTATATCAAAAAAATAAAGATAACCTTGCAATGAAAGGTGTCAATAGTTTTTCAGGTTATGTAACTTACATGCTAGAAGAGATGATGCAAAAGGACAAGACCTTTGCAAGATATGCTCCAAAGATTGAAAAAATTTCCGTAGATGATGATCGTGTTATTCTAAAAGATAATATCAAAAACAGAATTGCAGAAGTTGCAGTACAAAAAGGAGAATTGTTCTGTCAGCTGTGTGAAGAAAAAGATTGTGTTCACATTGGATTTGTATTTTCACTTCCTGACGTATACGAAATTTTGAATTCTAGGGGAATAAAACATCCAAAATAAAGAGCAGTGGAGGAGGTGGGATTTGAACCCACGAACTCCTGAGAGACAGGATCACCCATTTTTATGATCTTAAGTCCTGCATGTCCAAAAGCACAAGTGCTTACTTTGGCCAGGCTTGATTACTCCTCCAAAAGTCTAGAAATTTGTGTGAAATTTAACAGTTTAGAGATCTTGGAGCCATAATCAAGAATTATAAGGATTTTAAATTGCTAAAATTCGTGCTTCGATAGCTCAGCCTGGTAGAGCGTTACCTTGGTAAGGTAAAGGTCGCGGGTTCAGATCCCGTTCGGAGCTTTAATAATTTTTTATTAAAAGTTCAAAGTGACCAGTTCTTTTTTTAGAGTTGGAATTAATCGATCTGTTTGCCTCTATTCTGGTTATCTTCCATGGATTCTTGGCAAAGATATCTGCCACTTCTTTTGAATCAGAATTTGACAATAATACATTACAACCTCGAGAATCTAATTTTAAACAAAGTTCTGCTAGTCTTGTTAGATCATCATATGTAAAATCTTTGTTAGTATAGCTTGTGAAATTTGCAGTGGCACTTGTTGGTTGGTATGGAGGATCAAAATATACCAAATCTCCTTTTTTAGCGTCTCTTAGAACTGCCTCAAAATCTCTACATTTGATGGAAATTCTACTTGATTGTAAGATAGTACTTACAGCGTAAAGATTTTCTTCATTTACTATATTTGGATTAGAGTACTTTCCTAAAGGTACGTTAAATTTTCCTTTACTGTTTACACGGTAAAGTCCATTAAAACAAGTTCTATTCAAGAAGATCAATCGAGATGTTTTTTCAATTTCGCTTCTTGGATTACTTTCGCGAATTGAATAATAATATGACTCGGAATTTTTTTGATAATTTTTTTCATGATTCTTTAGAGAAGCAATCAGGGAATCGACTCTATCTCTAATTGTAGTATATGCCAATACAAGATCAGAGTTTAAATCAGAAATACTGCATTTTTGACCATTTTTGTCTGTAAGAATATGAAATAGTAAAGCACCGCCACCAAGAAATGGCTCATAGTATGTACCAAAAGACTCTGGAAGATTTTGATTAATTATTGGAATTAACTGTCGTTTTCCTCCAGCCCATTTTACAAAGGGTTTTGGGGTAACTAAAATCTGGTTGTATTGTTGCTTCACATGTAATCATCAAGATATCGCATATTGTCAAAAGAGACAACAAAAGATCACAACATGTACAATATTTTTTAATCAAACTTTGAGATTAGAATACACTAATCATAAA
>JABFSW010000038.1 GCA_013140415.1 Nitrosarchaeum sp. | reverse complement strand
TTCCGTCTCTGAGCATTATTGGTTTTCCTTTAAATCTAAATTCTATGTCGTGACATTTTGTATAGTATTTTCTTAGGCAAAAAAAATATTCTGTTATTTGTGCCGTGCATCTCTTTGACTTCTTTTGATTTTTTCAAATCATTGAGAATGTTTCTTAGCAATCCTTTGTCGATATCTGTAATTCTATGTAACTCTCTAAACCAAATGAATCTTGAATTAGTTCCCCACTCCTCTAGGGTTTTAAGTGCCAAATTTGTCGCCCTTGATCGTTCTTCTTCTCTTTCGTCCAACTCGCTTGCTCTACATTCATCCTATATTTTAGGAATTTTGATTACTATTGGAAAGTCTTTTTTGATTTACTCTTTTCTTTTAATCTTGATTTTGTTACTCTGACTGACTGTCTTTGATTTTTTTCCATCTCTTTTGCAATATTGTCTATTTTTTTTATAATTTTTGATTGTTCTTCAGATGAATTTGATTTTAAGAGATTTTTCTTTAATATTTTTAGTTCTGATGAATATTTTCTGAATTCATTTTTTAGGTCATTTAGATAAGGATCATTCATGATTTTTCTTTAATCCACTGGTATTTTAGAGATTTAGGCTCTGGATTTATAATATTATTAATAAAAATAACCTTGTTGCAACTAGTTGGAATTTTACAAATCAAGTCCCATCAAAAAATCCAAGAATTTTTGAACCAAGAACACGTTGGACGAATTTCCAGTATTGATGAGAATGGATACCCTCAGATAATACCTATGAATTTTGTTTTTCTAAATGATTCCATATACATGCATTCTCATACCAAAGGTGAAAAACTTGATAACATCAATCGAAATAACAAAGTCGGTTTTGAAGTTGATAGGGAACTAGAGTTTCTGCCTTCCTACTTTGAAGATCCAAAAGATGCATCACTTGCAGATACATTATACATCAGTGTTGTGATCAAGGGTAAAGCATCACTGGTAACAGATAGAGAAGAAAAAACACTTGCACTAAATGGTCTTATGAAAAAGTATCAGCCTGAAGGAGGATATGATCCAATTCAGTCTGCTATGAAAGTTTTAGATAGTGTTGCAGTGATCAAAGTTATTCCTGATACACTTTATGGAAAATACAAAATTGGGCAACACATGCGTGCAGAGAACAGGATGGATTTGGCAGAAAAAATATTGAAGAGAAATTCTCCTACTACACAAGAGACTTTGAAAATTATGGGATTTGAGATAACTGAAAATGGATTACAAATGGTTGATGAACCTGTATGGTAGAATTCTAACTCTTCCAAACTGTTTCTTGTCGTTGATTATGGTCTCTTCACAGTCTAATTCACCCAAACATTTCGTTAATTCTCCATTATTTTCTTGTATTGTCTCAGAATTGTGTTTGAATAAACCCATATTATTTTAGGTACAAAACTTGTATTTGATCTTTATTAAGATCATATTTTTTATTAAAAATGTGGAAAAAATACAATTGTATACATTCTATACATTTGGCTGGGATTATCATATGTTAATATCTGATCGTCATTATGAGAATGTAAAGTCTGCAAAAGAATTTCTTGATAAAAATATTGGATTTATAAATAAGAGTGGTCTTGATGTCACAGCCCAAGTAATCAAGTCTGAGAAATCAAAATCATTAAAAAATTTATACTTACAAAAAAATGATGAAGCTGTTTCTGAAGTGAGTGTAAAAGAAATAATAGATTTTGCTATAGCTATAGAAAAGACGGTAGATGCAGAATTACGTCTTAAACATTCCTTTGTTTTAACTAATAAAAGATTAGATTTAACAAAATTACTAGATAATGTTGGAGCATTATTTGGAGACGGCGTTTTTAATCGTATGTCATATTTATCTCAAAAAGATTTTCAAGAGGCTGGAAAATGCGTTGCTTTTGAAATGCCCACTGCGGCAGCTTTCCATATTTTGAGAGCCACTGAAGAAACACTACGCCAGTTTTATCGTAAAAAAATTCCTAAGAAAAATCATAATTCCGTGTTATTATGGAAGCCTATGATCGAGCAGATGCGAACAAATCCTAAACTGAGATCATATAAAACATTATTGGATTCTTATGACAATATTAGATTCAATTTCAGGAATCCCACTTCACATCCTGATATGTTTTACACTTTAGATACAGTCCAAGATTTGTTTCTTTTGTGTATAGAAGCTAATAGCAGAGTCATAAATGCATTAAAGGATTAAAAAAATCTTTTTTACTCTTAACATACCGCCATAGGCATTGTATCCATGTATCCTAAATGTGATTCTCTGCTCACCTGTGGTTTTTTACTTAACGATAGTTAGCTATAAGTTCAGTTTTGGATGATCGTAACTGTTGCAACAAATTCATAAATTTGAACTAGTATCCGAGTTTGAACCTACTGGTGATCAACCCCAAGCAATTGATGCCCTAGTTGAAGGTGTAAAAAAGAAAACAATTCAGACATTACTTGGCGTAACTGGAAGCGGAAAGACATTTTCTATTGCAAATGTCATTGCAAGAACTGGAAAAAACACACTGGTCATATCTCACAACAAAACTTTGGCTGCACAACTATATTCTGAATTAAAGCAATTTTTTCCAAAAAATAATGTAGGCTATTTTGTATCATACTATGACTATTATCAGCCTGAAAGCTATATGCCTCAAACAGATACCTATATTGAAAAAGACACACAAATCAATGAAAAAATTGAAAAATTACGATTAGAGGCAACTGCAATGCTACTATCTGGAGATCCTACAATTATTGTCTCAACAGTGTCTTGCATCTATTCACTTGGTAATCCTCAGGACTGGGAAGACTTGGCAATTACAATTAATGCCGGCGATGTAATAAAAAGAAATGAACTAATAAAAAAATTCATTGATGCACGATATGAAAGAAATGATACAGAAATAGCTCCTGGTAATTTTCGAGTAAAGGGTGATACAATAGATATTGTTCCCGCATATTCTGAAGATATTGTACGAATTTCAATGTTTGGCGATGATGTAGAAAAAATTACATTACTTGATAATATATCGCTTAAAGAAAAACGCAAAGTCACTCAGATGAAAATTTTTCCTGCAAAACACTATTTGATTGCAAAAGATGTTAGAGAAAAGGCTATACTTTCAATTAAAGACGAGCTGGAAAAACGACTACCAGAGCTAAATGAATTAGAAAAACAAAGACTAGAAATGAGAACAAAATATGATCTGGAGATGATAGAGGAATTAGGTTATTGCTCCGGAATTGAAAACTATTCAAGGCATTTTGATGGAAGACAACCTGGCGAGAAAGCATTTTGTTTGATGGATTTTTTTGGAGATGACTATCTACTTGTAATTGATGAATCACATGTTACTTTACCACAACTACATGGAATGTACAAGGGTGACTATTCAAGAAAAAAAGAACTGGTAACATATGGTTTTCGTCTACCAAGTGCATATGATAACAGACCATTAAAATTTGAAGAATTTGAGAATTATCTAAAAAACACAATTTTTGTATCTGCAACTCCCAGTGAATATGAGAAAAAAATATCATCTCAAATAGCAGAGCAGCTAGTAAGGCCTACGGGATTACTTGATCCAGCAGTGGAGATTAGGCCCACAAAAGACCAAATGGATGATTTAATTCAAGAAATTGCCAAAAGAGCAGCAAAAAATGAGCGTGTTTTAGTCACTACTCTGACAAAGCGAATGGCTGAAGACCTTGCTGAATATCTCTCAAAAAAACAGGTGAAGGTGAGATATATGCACTCTGAAATAGAAGGATTGCAAAGAACAGAATTAATTCGACAATTACGATTAGGAGAATTTGATGTCCTAGTTGGAATTAATTTGTTAAGGGAGGGCTTGGATATCCCTGAGGTTTCACTAGTTGCAATTTTAGATGCCGACAAGGAAGGATTTCTGAGAAACTTTACTAGCTTGATTCAAACATTTGGAAGAGCTGCAAGAAATGTAAATGGTTCTGTAATTATGTATGCCGATAACATTACAAAATCAATGTCTCATGCAATAGATGAGACAAAAAGACGTAAAGAAAAACAAATACAATACAACAAAGAGCACAACATAACTCCACAGACAATCATAAAATCAGTTCCTGAACAAGTTACGACATTAGATGAATCTAAACTAAAATCAATACACGATCTTGCTACTGATATTATTGAACTAGACTCTCAGATGAAAAAATATTCTGAAGAATTAGATTTTGAGCGTGCAATTGAATGCCGAAATAGAATAAAAAGACTGGAAAAGGAGATTAAATTCAAAGATGGCAGAAAATAAATTAAAAATTCGTGGTGCAAGACACCACAATCTAAAAAACATTGATGTTGATATTCCAAAAAATAATCTTGTTGTTATTACTGGATTATCTGGCTCTGGAAAATCCACTTTAGCTTTTGATACAATTTATGCTGAAGGACAGAGACGTTATGTAGAATCACTTTCTGCTTATGCAAGACAGTTCCTTGAAATGATGGACAAACCTGATGTCGATTCTATAGAAGGACTCTCTCCTGCAATATCTATTCAACAAAAAACTACAAGTAAGAATCCTCGTTCTACTGTTGGAACAACCACTGAAATCTATGATTACATGAGATTGCTTTATGCGAGAATTGGAATTCCTTACTGTACAAATTGCTCTAGAAAAATATCTAGTCAATCAGTTGAGACTATTTGTGATTCTATTCTCAAAGACTTTGCTGGCCAAAAAATCCTAATTCTATCTCCCATTATTCAGAGAAAAAAAGGAACATATGAGAAATTATTTGAACAGATAAAAAAAGACGGATACTCTAGAATACGCCTAGATGGGGAGATTTTGAGCCTAGATGAGCAGTTTCCAGCCCTTGACAGACAGAAATGGCACAATATTGAGATTGTAGTAGATAGAATCCAGACAGAAAAATCCGAACGTTCTAGACTATTTGAGGCAATACAAACTGCAATCAAAGCATCAAAAGGAGACGTCATGATTTCATCTGAAAAATCAGAAAAAATTTTTTCACAAAACAATGCATGCCCTTACTGTGGATTGACAATTGGTGAGCTAGAACCTAGAACCTTTTCATTTAATTCTCCATTTGGAATGTGTAAGGCATGTAATGGATTGGGTATAAAGATGGAATTTGATGCAGACCTTGTAATTCCTGATAAGAGTAAATCAATTTTAGATGGTGCAATTGTTCCATGGAGTGGACGATTTTCTGCATTTAGAAAACAAGCATTAAGGGCTGTCGGGAAAAAATTTGGATTTGATTTGATGACTCCTATTGAAAAAATAACGCCAAAACATCTTCGAATTATTTTACATGGCTCTAATGACTTGATTGATTTTAAATATCGTTCTAAATCCGGTGATTCTTCTTGGCAATACACTAATGCATTTGAAGGAGTATTAGATAATCTTCAACGCTCTTTTATGGAAACTGATTCTGAATCAAAACGTGAATGGCTAAAACAATTCATGCGAGATACACCTTGTACTGTGTGTAATGGAAAAAAATTAAAACCAGAATCACTGGCAGTCAAAGTTAACGATAAGGGAATTATGGATGTTTGTGATTTATCCATTGATCATTGCTATGATTTTTTCTCTACATTAACGTTAACTGAAAATGAACAATATATTGCACGAGATGTCCTTAAAGAAATTAAAGAGAGATTAGAATTTTTAATGAATGTAGGATTGAACTATCTTACATTAAATAGATTAAGCTCTACTTTATCTGGTGGTGAATCTCAAAGAATTAGATTAGCAACTCAGATTGGTTCTAATCTTACTGGAGTCTTGTATGTTCTTGATGAGCCTACAATTGGATTGCATCAGCGTGATAATGAGCGTCTCATTAAAACGCTAACAAAGCTACGAAATCTTGGAAATACTGTAATTGTAGTGGAGCATGACGAAGAAGTTATACGAAATTCAGACTGGATTGTGGATTTGGGTCCAGGCGCAGGAGTGCATGGAGGAAATATAGTCTTTGAGGGAACTATTGGCCAAATTCTTAATGGTCATAAATCTGTGACTGGAGATTATTTGAAAAATAATTCATTGATAAAACTAGAAGAAAAGATACGTAACAGATCTGGATCATTAATTATTAAAGGAGCATCTGCAAATAATCTAAAAAACATTGATGTAGAGATTCCGTTAGGTCTTTTTGTCTCTGTAACTGGCGTGTCTGGTTCTGGAAAATCTACTTTGATAAATGATATTTTATTAAAATCTCTTGAAAGTCATTTTTACCAATCTACTGTAAAATCTGGAAGTCATAGTAAAATTTTAGGTCTTGAAAATATTGATAAGGTGATTGCAATTGATCAATCTCCAATTGGGCGAACTCCACGCTCTAATCCTGCAACATACATCGGCGTATTTACTTTTATAAGAGAATTATATGCAAATACAGAATTATCAAAAGAAAGAGGATATTCACTAGGGCAATTCTCCTTTAATGTAGCAGATGGAAGATGTTTTGCCTGTGATGGTGATGGCGTAAAACAAATTGAGATGCAATTTTTATCTGATGTTTATGTAAAGTGTGATGAGTGTAAAGGCAAACGATACAATTCTGAAACTCTTTCAGTTTTGTATAAAGGAAAAAATATTTCAGATGTATTGGATATGACAGTTTACGAGGCACTACAATTTTTTGAAAACATTCCTTCAATTAGAAGAAAATTACAAACTATTTTTGATGTTGGGTTGGGGTACATCAAGCTAGGGCAGTCATCTACTACTTTGTCTGGTGGAGAAGCACAAAGAGTAAAACTTGCATCTGAATTATCCAAAAGAGGTACTGGTAAAACATTTTACATTCTTGATGAGCCTACCACCGGATTGCATTTTGCAGATGTCCAAAAACTTCTTGATGTGTTAAATCGGCTGGTAAATTTGGGAAATACTGTACTGGTAATTGAGCACAACATGGATGTAATCAAAAACTCTGACTGGTTAATTGACTTGGGACCTGAAGGTGGTGATGAGGGTGGCAAAATAGTTGCTGTGGGCACGCCTATTCAAGTTGCTAAAGCACCTGGAAGCTATACTGGAAAATACCTCAAAAAATTACTAAAACAATGACTTTTGATATTTCAAAAATCCACATCCCATCAAATCCTGGCATCTATTTGATGAAGGATTCTGATAAAAAAATTATCTATATCGGTAAGGCAAAAAATCTAAAAAACAGAGTAAGGTCATATTTTTTAAAAAATCAAAATTACAAAACGCAAAAGCTTGTGGAAAATATTTTTGATATTGAATTTGTTTTAACTGATAATGAAAGCGAAGCATTTCTTTTAGAGTCCAATATGATAAAAAAACATAGACCAAAGTTTAACATTGAATTAAAAGATCAGCAACGCTACACCTATCTTAGAATATCAAACGAAAAATATCCTAGATTACTTGTTGCAAGACGAACACACGATGGAAAGTTTTTAGGTGGTGGAAAAATTTTTGGCCCATTTATGCAAGGCAGCTCAAAGCTACTTACTATCGGTACTTTACGAAAAGCATTTCAAATTAGAATCTGTAAACAATTACCAAAAAAAGTCTGTTTGGAATACCATTTGGGAAATTGTGAAGGTCCATGTGAATTCAAAGACGCTCAAGACAAATACATGCAACATGTATCTGCATTAGAAGAAGTACTAAAAGGAAAAAACCAAACTCAGATTTTTACAAAAAAATTAAAAGAAGAAATGACACAAGCTGCCAAATCACAACAATTTGAACGTGCAAAGGATATTCGTGATACTTTGATTAGATTGAATAGTCTTCAAACAAAACAAAAAATGGAATATGTTGAGAATTCTGATGAGGAATACTTTGGATTTAAAGATAAAGATCAAACTGTAACTGTAATGAATTTTAGAATGATTAATGGGGTAATGCGAGACAGCGACAAATTCTTTTTTGATCTTGTTGGGGATAATAATTTTTCAAATTTTCTTTTTCAGTATTATGCTAGCCACAAAATTCCAAAATTTATCTTTGTTAGTGAACTTCCTGAAAATAAAATACTTTTAGAATCTCTACTTTCTGAACAGGCAGGATTCTCAGTTGAAATTATTTGTCCACAACGTGGTAAAAAAATGGATATCATTAATTTGATTTTGAAGAATATTTCATTGATTCATTCCAAGGGTGGTGATCTTGGTTTGATAGAACTAAAAGAGGCATTACACCTCTCTGCAATTCCTCATATCATCGAGTGCTTTGATGTTTCTAACCATGGGGATGATTTTGCAGTTGGGTCGATGTCTAGATTTGTAGATGGTAAACCAAACAAATCTGGATATCGAAAATTCAAAATTAAAACAGTTTCTGGTAGAGATGACTTTGCAATGATCAGCGAAATAATTAAACGAAGATATCTTAGGTTATTGGAAGAAAATTCACAGTTGCCTGATTTGATATTGATTGATGGTGGAAAAGGACAGCTAAATTCTGCACTCAAGTCATTGCAATCACTTGGGTTACATCTTGATTGTATTTCACTTGCTAAAGAAAACGAAGAAATATTTGTTCCAAACCAAAAAAACTCCATTGTAATTTCAAAAGATAGACCCTCATTGAAAATTTTACAATATGCACGAGATGAAACTCATAGATTTGGGGTGGCATACAATAGAACAATACGTAAAAATCAAATAAAATAATAAAAAAGAAAAATTTTGGTTAGTTCACTTGAATGTTTCCAACCATCCATGGATGTACCATGCAGAAGTAATCATAGTTTCCTGCTTCATCAAATGTGTTTTCAAATAATGCGCCTCCCATGATTAAACTACTATCAAATACACCTGATGGACCATTAGCTGGACTACCACTTGTTACTGTGTGTGCAGCTGTATCGGCATTTGTCCATTCTACAGTATCACCTGCGTTGATTGTAAGTGATGCTGGTGAAAAACATGCATTAGATGTTTCACAGCCTGGAGATGCAGTTCCTTTTGGAATTTCAACACTAACTGTTTCTGGTCCAGATGATTCCTCAACTGGTGCAGATGGTTCTTCATCCATTGTCTCATCTTCTACTACAGTTTCTTCTGTTGTTGTAGATTCTGCATCTTGCTTTACCTTATCTGCAATGTCTGCAAATGGGTCTGCTTGCATTTCTGGTTCCACAGTTTTTGTCATTACTGGAGCAGAAACCGCTGGAGCGTTGTCTTGAACATTACCCGCAAAAGCTGCAAATCCTACGCCAACAGCTACAATTGCAATAGAAAATGCAATTGCCGCTTTATCTATACTTGCCATAATTAATCCAAGGATTTCCTCAAGCTAAATAAATCTAATCTTTACTATTACGTTTGCAATTTACAATAATTAGAATTTTTATAAAACTCTCTCTGAATATCTACATTATAGTTTGAAACTGATAGTATGTGTAATTTCTGATTTTCTTCAAAAATTTACACAAATCTAAAAAAACTGTTGAAAATCTCATATGATCGCTTTAATTGATTTTAACTATAGTCAATCATGTTGAACAACTCTTTCTTTTATGATTCATTTCTTTAGTACAAATACAAAATGCATCGGAGCTGTCACCAAGTAACTCCCGTTTTTGGTCTTAAGCGCCTTTGCATTATATTTTTTTAGCAGCCAAGTTTTTGTCTGCTGTTATCAATTCATAATGAACTTTTAATTTTCTTTGTTCAATTAACTGTTTTATAAAACAAGTTCTTTTTTCAATAAATTCATCATGGCTTTTTTGATTTGTTGATAAATGCTCAAATATTGAGTTATCGTCTATTGCTACTTTTACAATGTCTTGATTTTTTATGATAAATGTGCCAATACCCCAAAACAATCCAACATGTAATCCCATGTATTTTGATTGTTGAATTGTTACTTTATCCAAGTAAATATCGACATGCTCTCTTTTTTGCTCTATGACTGAATTGTTTGTTTGAATTACCCAAGATATTCTCTTTGTATTTCCATCAAAAAATAAAACATGCTCCAATTGTCAACCAAAAAGCGGTTTTTTGTCTATATATTTTGAATCCCGCCCTTATGATCAAAGATTCAAAGAGCAACATATGCTAGAGTCACAAACATTCTTTTCAAAAATGGTCGATGAACTCGTAGAATTTTCAGAATATGATCCTGAATTGGCTGATGGAATTCGTTGGCTAGATGTTCAAGCACAAAAAAAAGGCATCACATTTTATGATATGGTTTTTGAAGTATTGTACAAACATGACGTAAACTCTAAAGCTAAAGAGTGGCTTAACACAAGAAATTAAAAATTATTTTCTCAAGTCTAGACCTTTGTATTCACAACCTTCTGGTCCACAATATTTTCCAACATAGAGTGCTTCTGGTCTGTACAATGCAGGCTTTGGTGCTGCTTCTGCAAATTTTTCTTCAATTATGTGTGCTGCCCATCCTGCAACTCTTGATATTGCAAAAATTGGTGTATTAAGATCCATTGGAATTTTTAGCATATAGTAAATTGAAGCACTGTACAAATCTACATTTGGATAGATTTCTTTTCCTTTTTGTATTTTTATTTCTGAAATTGTAGTTGTTTCTACTTTTTCTGTAATGTCATACCATGGTTCACCTGTTTTTGCAGCAAGTTTTCTTGATAATTCTTTTAAAACCTGTGCTCTCGGATCATATGTTTTATACACCGCATGACCCATTCCCATGATTCTCTCACTCTTGCTCATTTTTTCCTTAATCCATGGAACAACATTATCTATAGTACCTATGTCTAAAAGCATCTTCATTACCTCTGTGTTTGCTCCGCCATGTAGTTCTCCACTTAATGCACCAATTGCTGCACTTGTTGCTGAATACATATGTGCTCTAGTTGATGCAACTTGTCTTGCAACAAATGTAGATGCGTTAAAGGTGTGCTCCGCATGAAGAATCAAACATGTATCAAAAATCTTTTCAATTTCTTTATCTGGTTTTTCTCCAAACATCATGTAGAGAAAATTTGCTGCATGATCTAAACTTGGGTCAGGATCAACTATTTCTAATCCATCTCTGACTCTTTGCCAACTTGCAATTATTGTAGGTACTTTGGCAATTAGGTTGATTGCTTTATCATAACTTGCTTCTTTGGTTGCAAATTCTTCATCATAATATCCTGCTAATGCAGCAACAAATGCTTGTAGCATATCCATTGGATCTGCATCTTTTCTCCAATTTCCCATGTTGATTTGCATTCTTTTTGGAATCCATCTTGCCTCATTTAGTTTGGATTTGAACTCTGATAGTTCATCTTTGGTTGGTAATTCATCATGTAATAACAAATATGCTGTTTCTTCATAGTTTGATTTTTTTGTAAGTTCTAAGATGTCATAACCGCGATAAATCAGCTTGCCTTTTTCTCCATCAATATTTGAGATTCTTGTATCTGCAACCTGAATTCCACGTAAACCTGTATTTTTTGTCTCCACGCACATCCTCTGAGAAATCTTTTATTATATTTTCGCAAGAAATCATGTCTATGAAGTTTAGTAATTAGTCTAATATGTCAACTCTGGCTCATAAATGATTATTTTTAATTAAAAATCAAATGACTCCAGCTGAACGACAACTTTTAGAGAAACTTGATAATCTAGTCTTAACTGCGTCTGGAGATGAGTTACGCAAAATTCAAGAAATTGATATTCAAACCCAGATGAATGGATTATCATTTTACGATGCATTTGTAAATTCTACATCTTTGACAAATCAAAGCCCAAAACAAGAATCTCAGAAATCAAAACAATAATTCATTCTTGATTTAAATGAGGGTATACAAGTGAATCGACAATAATGGTCGCATCTAAAATAAAGAAAACAACAAAGACTGTTAAGAAAAAAACTATAACAAAACCAAAGATCTCTCAACAACCAAGAACTAAAATTGTTTGTATTTCACACAAAGAAGATGCTGACGGTATAAGTTCTGCAGCTTTGATCAGACAGGCGTTTGGTGGTGATTCTGTGTTGGTTGATTATCCAGGACAAATGGAGGCTATCCAAAAAGTTTGTGCAGATGAAAAATTAAAATCATTATATATTTGCGATTTGGGTCTTAGTAAAAAGAATCAAGATGAATTTGTTGAACTCTTGAGAATTTTAAAAAAGAATCATGTTGCAGTAACGTACATTGATCATCATGATATTGATCCCAAAATTACTAAAGAATTAGAAAAAATTAAAGTAAAAATGATTCATGATATCAATGAATGTACCACTGTTCAGGTCTATAATGCCTTCAAATCAAAACTATCTGATCAAGCTCCATTCATTGCTGCATGTGCTGCTATTACTGATTATATGGAGGATAGACCAATTGGCTCTAAATTATTGCAAATCTACGATAGACAATTTTCTTTGATTAATGCAACTGTTCTTACTTACAATATAGTTGGACACCAAAAAGATCCTGATTACTTGCTGTATTTGGTAGAAGAATTAGCCGATTCAAAATTCCCACACGAGATTCCAAATACATTTGAATTTGCACAAATTCAAGTTGAGAAACTTGCACTCATAATTGCCAAAGTCAAAAAAGGACTGAAGACTATGAAGAATATTGGTTATATGGAAATTCTAGACTCTGGAGCAAGCGGTGCAGTTAATTTTGTTTTAGGATTGTCTGGAAAAGATGTTGGTGTTGCCTACAAAGAAAGAGTTGATCATGGTATCTATGCAGTATCTGTTCGAGGATCAAAATCTTGCAAAATCCATTTGGGTAAAATTGTTAATATTCTTGCAACTGATCTTGGTGGTTCCGGTGGCGGACATGATAAAGCATGCGGAGCTGTTATCCCAAAACCAAAAATTCAAACATTCCTTAAAGAATTTAATAAAAAATTAAACTAACTAATTTCAAAATTGGAATTTTCATTATTTTGTTTCTACTATGGCGTCAATTTCTGTCATTGAATTTAACGGCAAACTTGATACTCCGACTGCAATTCTAGAGTGTTTTCCACACTCTCCAAATATTTCATAAAATAAATCCGAGGCAGCATTGATTACTTTTGGTTGCTGTGTAAATTCAGGGCCAGAATTTACAAATCCTGACAATCTGACAATTCTGGAAATCTTTTCTAAATCTCCTAATTCTTTTTTGAGTTGAGCAAGTATGTTAATTGCACAAATCCTTGCTGATTTTTGTGCCGTTTCAATATTTGTATCTGAAACTTTTCCTGTAAATACTACTTTCCCATCTTCCATTGGGATTTGGCCTGAAACATATAGTAAATTGCCTGATTTTACTACTGGAATATAAGATCCAGCAGGACTTGGAGGATTGGGCAGTTTAATTCCAATTGATTTTATTTTTTCTTCAATCACAACTATGAATGCTTGTTATCTGATTTTAGTTTTTACTTATTTTAATGAGGACTTTTTCGCCTTTGCTTGAATTATTCTGATATACTGTTCTTGTTTTGTACCCTTGTTTTTGTAGGCATCCATCCAAAATAGATGCCCATGGTAATGAATGACCACTATTCAATTTTGATTCTATTGTTATATTTTTAGTGTTGGCATCAAAATTCACATGGCCAGAGCACATGATTTGTAGCACCGCATCCATGATCTCAATTATTTCATCAAGTGATTTACCTTTTAAATTGATTCCATTCTTTTCAAGTAATTTGAGCATCTCCAACTCAGGTTTTTTTGAAATCATTGTTGAATTTAGAATATGCGATAATCCATTTTCATTAATGATACGAATGATTTTGTAAACCTCTTGAGCTTCATTTTTTGTCATGTCTGCAAGTGATTCTGTTTTAATTGAATTTTTCCAAATATCTGCAAATATTCTATTCTGATTTACTCCTAACACATCTGTTGATGAGAATATTGCTCCCTTGCCGTTTTCATTGTTTATCATTAATACTTCTGTTTCGTCAAAAACAAAACAATTTTGTATTGTATCTGAGATTCTGATTTTTACTTCATTTGGAATTGCTCTGTATGATTCTGAACAAATCTGTGCTGATGGCAACAATAATCTGACTTCTAGATTCCTGCGAAGTACTGATAGTAATTGCTCTTTACATTCTTCTAATAGTCCCAATCCCCACTGATCTGCCATGATATTAATTGAAGATTTTGAACATTCAATCATTGTTCTTAGATGTTCTAAGACATTGTTTGCACTAACATGAAAATATCTTTTTTCTTCTGAACCTCTTGATTTTCTGCTTTCCTCACTTGCTTTTTTTAGATTTGAAACCAAGGTATTCATTGCATTTACTTTGTTAATCTGCTCATGAATAATTGAATCAAATGCATCTTCAGGTGCAATTGCCGTGCACATGATTGGCTTGCTTTTTGAAATTATTGCCAATTTCTTGTTTTCCAGCTTTAATAATGTGGGATATATTTTGGTTCTTGGAAGATCTGAATAATATGCAAGTTCACCTGCAGATATTGTTCCTTTTGAGATAAGGGCAACATATGCCTGAGCCTCATATTTGCTCAAGCCAAATTCTTCAAGACTAACAGTTAATGCATATTCGTTTACCATGATTCTACTTCACACCTGATTAGGTAACACTGAGAGCTAAATTCCTTTACACAAATACTCAAAAAAATTTAAAATTGTAACCCTAGGGTGGTGTTACCGCAGTTACTGATAAAATTGTGACACTGTCCTGAAATATCAAATCTCTATTGATAAATTGGTATGATGTGTGATTCAACTTTGGCTCAAATAGAGTGTGTAAACGTATCTCAAACTGTCACTATTGTTCCAAGACTCGAATATTCAAACAATTTACTAAACAGTATTGTGGATATTTTAAAAACAAAAAAAACTGAACTAAAAAAATTAAACCGTAATTTCTTAGAACTAGATGATGATGATCATACTTATGTCAAAGCACTTGATTTTGAAAGAACCATTGTCTTTTCATTAGAAATTCTCTCTCAAATTCAAAAGAGAATGAATTCTATCTCTGGAATAAACAGCATCCCTGAACTTTTACCTTTGACAATCCCTATGATGAGGACTGTAAGTGCTCAGCTTTTTAGCTTACTTCCTGCCTGCAGTCAAAATCTTTCTGAGTTATCCGTACATTTAGGCAGCATTATCTTAGATTCTGCAATTCTTACCGAGGCTAGATTTGATTTTAACCAATCCAATGCTGAATCATCATCAGTACTAAATAAAGTAAAATTGATGGTAGACTCTAAAATAAGTAAGCAGTACCCTAATCTTGATTTTTCTAAAGCATGCAATACTTGAATTTTATTAACTCCAAACGTGGTTTTGCAACCGACATAGACCATCTCCAATCACTCTCTGCAAAAATTGAAAAAAAACTATCTGCCTCTAATGCCCCAGATGTTAAAATTGATAAATTAACTCTTGAGGAATTACAGGACATAAATAAAATTGTGGGGTTGGCTAATTTTATGCTCTTCAAATATGAGGATAAAAAAGAGACACATTTAATCTTACAACATTTTGTTTCGATTATCACCGAATCTGCTCAATCAATAGAATGCATTGATGATGAAATCTCTGAATTAATCTTGTCTGCTGAGGATTCTATCAATAAGGTCAAAAATATGCATTCTAAAATTTCCGAAAATTCTGATCTTAAAAAATCATATCTCAATGAATCTGCTGAGAATGAACCTAAAACTGGTTCAATTAATTTAACCAATTTTACTACAGCGGTTAACCCCTCCGAATACCAACAAAAACCTCAAGGGAATACTGTACAAGTGATATAGATGAGCCTGGCCCCGCAAGAATTAGAAAACAATGCAAGCAAGTATGCTTCAGAAGCAATCAAGTTTGATTCTCAAGGAGCACGAGGTATGGCCATTACGCATTATCAGCGCGCAATTGATTCACTTGTAAAACTATTGCAACTTTATCCTACAAGCAAACTTAATCCTATTTACAAAGACCGATGCAATTCTTATCATAATCGAATAACAGCACTTCAAGAATCCCGTGGAGTAGAGCCTGCAGTGGATCCAAACGCTTCCCCTAAAGAACAACAAGCTTCTGTGCAAAGACAAACTGATGAAAATGATTTTGAAGATCTTGTAATGAAAGAAAAACCCAATATTAGTTGGAGTGAAGTAATTGGGTTAGATGATGCAAAGAATGCATTACGAGAATCAATAGTTTATCCTACCAAAAGACCTGATCTGTTTCCTTTGGGCTGGCCAAAAGGAATGTTGCTTTATGGTCCACCCGGAACTGGAAAAACCATGTTGGCTGCTGCAACTGCAAATGAAATGGATGGATATTTCATTAATGTAGATGCTGCATCCATGATGAGTAAATGGTTAGGCGAAGCTGAAAAAAATGTTTCAAAATTATTTGTTATGGCAAGAAAATATGCTGAAAAAGAAGGAAAACCTGTTATTCTTTTTGTAGATGAAGTTGATTCTCTTTTAGGTTCTAGAAATAGTGAAGTTGGTGGAGAGGTAAGAACAAAAAATCAGTTCTTGACAGAAATGGATGGTGTTAATGGTAAAGGTAAAGATTTGATGCTTTATGTTATTGGTGCTACTAACAAGCCATGGAGTCTTGATTGGCCTTTTCTTAGAAGATTCCAAAAAAGAATTTATG
>JABFSW010000146.1 GCA_013140415.1 Nitrosarchaeum sp. | reverse complement strand
TCATTCATAAATTAACAGTAATTCAAAACCATCAGGTTTGAATGAATGTCTTTAGAATAATACATTGTGTTCTAATGAATTCTAAAAAAATCAAACTAAATTAATATAGGAAGATTTCTTTTCTACAATATCGATGCATTTTGAGAAAATTGAGGAATATTCTAAGAGAAATAAAATATCATTACAAGGTGGAGGACAAGATAAAATCAAAGATCAGCATGATAAAGGTAAATTAACAGCTCGTGAGAGAATTGATCTTTTATTAGATGCTGGTACTTTTACTGAAATTGATCCACTCACAACTCATCATTATTATGAATATGATATGCAGAAGAAGAAATTCTACACTGATGGTGTTGTTGGTGGTTATGGAACAGTAAATAGTAGACAAATCTTTGTCTTTGCTTATGATTTTACTGTACTTGGTGGCACACTAAGTCAAATGGGAGCTAAAAAAATTACAAAATTGATGGATCATGCAGTCAAAACAGGTTGTCCTATAATTGGAATAATGGATTCAGGAGGAGCAAGAATTCAAGAAGGAATTATGAGCCTTGATGGATTTGCTGATATTTTTTATCATAATCAATTAGCTTCTGGTGTTATTCCACAAATCACTGCAAGTATTGGTCCATCAGCTGGAGGTTCTGTATATTCTCCTGCAATGACTGATTTTGTTATTATGGTTGAAAAAGCAGGAACCATGTTTGTAACTGGACCTGATGTAGTAAAGACTGTTGTAGGAGAAGAAATTTCATTTGATGACTTGGGTGGCGCAATGACACATGGAATAAAAAGCGGTGTTGCACATTTTGTTGTAAAGAACGAATACGAATGTATGGATTATATCAAAAAATTAATTTCTTTTCTTCCACAAAATAATACCGAAGAGCCACCAAAAATAAAAACTGATGACGATCCAAATAGACTCGATCATAATATAATCAATATCATCCCTGATAATCCTCTACAACCATATGACATGAAAGAAATCATTAACTCTGTTGTTGATAATCATGAATTCTTTGAGATTCATGAATTATTTGCACCAAACATTGTTGTTGGTTATGGTAGATTAAATGGCAAAGTCATAGGTATTGTTGCTAATCAACCATTACATCTTGCTGGTGCACTTGATATTGACTCATCAAACAAAGCAGCTAGATTCATCAGATTTTGTGATGCGTTCAATATTCCAATTATTACATTTGTAGATACTCCTGGTTACATGCCCGGTTCTAATCAAGAGCATAATGGTATCATTAGACATGGTAGCAAACTTCTCTATGCCTATTGTGAGGCCACTGTTCCTAGAATTACACTTGTAATAGGAAAAGCATATGGTGGTGCATACATAGCTATGGGAAGTAAAAATCTAAGAACAGATGTGAATTATGCATGGCCAACTGCACGATGTGCCGTATTAGGTGCTGAAGCAGCTGTAAAAATTATGTATAGAAAGGAACTATCTAGTGCAGATGATCCTGAAGCCCTTAAAAAACAATTAATTAATGAATTCTCAGAAAAATTTGAAAATCCTTACGTTGCAGCATCTCATGGTACTATTGATAATGTGATTGATCCAGCTGAAACAAGGCCTATGCTAATCAAAGCATTAGAGATGCTTGCAAACAAAAGAGAAAAACAACTTCCAAGAAAACATGGAAATATCAATCTGTGATTAAACATGATTGAGAAAGTGCTTATCGCAAATAGAGGAGAAATTGCTTTACGTGTAATTAAGACATGTAAAGCACTTGGAATCAAAACTGTAGCTGTATACTCTGATGAAGATTACAATTCTTTACACGTCAAACAAGCCACAGAAGCATATCATATCGGTGAGGCCTCTCCTGCAAAATCTTATTTGAATCAAGAAAAAATTATTGAGATCATATTGTCTTCTGGTGCAGATGCTATACATCCTGGTTATGGCTTTCTTTCAGAAAATTCTGACTTTGCAAGTAAATGTGAAAAAAATAAAATAAATTTTATTGGTCCAACTGCCGCATCTATGGATCTTTGTGGTGATAAGATGCAATGTAAATCTGCTATGTTAAAAGCAAAAGTCCCAACTGTACCTGGAAGCCCCGGTCTTGTAAAAGATGTTGAAGAGGCATTAAAAATTGCAAATGACATTTCATACCCTGTACTATTAAAATCAGTCTTTGGTGGTGGTGGTCGTGGAATCAGATTAGTAAATAATGATAAAGAATTACGGGAAGGTTTTGAAACAGTTACAAGCGAATCGATTTCGGCAGTTGGGAAATCTGCAATAATAGTTGAAAAATTTCTTCAAAAAACTAGACATATTGAATATCAAATGGCAAGAGACAAACATGGTAACGCCGTTCATATATTTGAAAGAGAATGTTCAATTCAAAGACGTAATCAAAAACTTATTGAACAAACACCTTCACCTATAGTTGATCAAGAAACACGAGATAGAATTGGTGAATTAGTTGTTAAAGCAGCTAAGGCAGTTGATTATACTAATCTTGGTACTGCAGAATTTCTTCGAGCAGATAATGGTGAATTCTATTTTATAGAAATCAATGCCAGACTACAAGTAGAACATCCAATTACTGAATTTGTATCTGGCTTAGATCTTGTTAAACTACAAATAGATATTGCAAATGGCGAACCACTTCCATTCAAACAAAAAGATCTCAAAATGAATGGCTATGCAATTGAATGTAGAATAAATGCAGAAGATACATTCTTAGATTTTGCCCCTTCTACTGGTCCTGTACCTGATGTGACTATTCCGTCAGGACCAAGTGTTAGATGTGATACATATCTCTATTCTGGTTGTACTGTGTCTCCATTTTATGATTCTTTGATGGCTAAACTTTGCACATGGGGTCAAACATTTGAAGAATCAAGAACTAGAATGCTAAACGCATTAAATGATTTTTACATTCAAGGTGTTGAGACATCAATACCACTTTATAAAACAATTCTTAACACTGATGAATACAAAAATGGAAATCTTACAACAGATTTTCTAAAGCGCTATAATATCATTGATAGATTAAAAGAAGATCTGAAAACAGAAAAAATTGAAAAAAGTGAGGCTGCTTTAGCAGCTGCTATTGTTTATTCTGAATATTTTAAGAGTAGAGTGCAAAATTCCACTTCTAATAATTCTACTTGGAAAAATAAACTGGATTGATGACAAATGGATTATAAAATAAAAGATATTGAAAAAACATTTGATGGAGAAATCATTGAACATCTTGGTAACAACGAATATGTGATTAAAATAAATTCTGATAAATATCAACTAAAAATTCTAAAAATGGATTCAAAAGGAATTGAATTTGTACTAGACCAAAAATATCATCGAGCAAAGTATCTCGAAAATTCAACAAATGAAATGAATCTAATCATTGATAATGTACCAATTACTCTTAACATGCATACTAATTTTGATAAAATTGTATTTAAAAATTCTGGAGGTGCTAGTTCTTCTGATACTCAACTAACATTAAAAAGTCAAATTCCAGGTAAAGTTGTTTCTATTGCTGTTCAAGAAGGTGATTCTGTAAAACAAGGAGATGTTATTTGTACTTTAGAATCTATGAAAATGCAAGTATCTGTTAAATCTCACAAAAATGGTTCCATTAAATCTATCAAAATTAAAGTAGGTGGAACAGTAGCTAAAAATGATATTGTTGCAGAAATAGAATAAACAATTATCTTCCTTATTTTAGAAATTTTTTAATTTCTTCATAATCGGGTTCGTTCAATGGACTCTCAGATACCCACTTGTATCCAATTTTTCCATCTTCCATTATTATAAACACAGAACGTTTTGCTGCATTGTAATCTTTGATGTGTAGTAGATGTGGCATTAAAACATCGTAATCACGAATTGTTTTACTGTTATAATCTGCCAATATTGGAAAATTAAAGTTGTGTTTTTGTGCAAATGCTTTGTTAGCAAATGGTCCATCATTACTTATCGCAACTATTTGGGCACCGAGATTTGATATTTCACTCCAAGAGTCTCTAAATTCACACAGCTCATTTTCACAAACTGGAGAGCTTGCAGCAACAAAAAATGACAATATGATTTTTCCACCCTTGAATTCATCCAAAGTCCTCATTTTGAGATCTATATCTGGAAGTTCAAAGTTAGGAGCAATATCTCCAATATTCAATGACATGATCGCATTTGTGATTATCCACAAATGCGATCATGTCATTGAATATTGGAGATATTG
>JABFSW010000148.1 GCA_013140415.1 Nitrosarchaeum sp. | reverse complement strand
CCCTCTGAACTTACATTTATTAAATCATCAAGCCAATTTTTGAGCACATTGCAGCGATTTGATGAACTTGATATGAAATTGCTTTTTGAGCTAACCAAAGATGGTTCTATTTCTGTACCTGCACTATCAAAAAAACTTGGAATCAATGCATCTGTTCTTTATAGCAGAATAAAGCGATTAATGAAAAAAAAATTAATCAAAAAATTTACTGTAGTAATAGATGACTCTCTTTTAGGAATAGGTGTTAAGGCATCAGTTGGAATTAACAGGGATCCAAAACTTAAAGATAATATTCATAAAAAGATGATGGAAACCCCCGAGGTCATATCTATTTCTGAAGTAACTGGTAGATTTGATATTATTGTCAATGTCCATGCAAAAAATTTGGAGGCACTACATTCCATAGTTATAGAGAAAATAGGAAAAATTGATGGTATTATAAACACCGAAACCTTTGTAGAGTTACAAAAAACCGATAAAGATCCAGTTTATTCTATCTTGTAATTTATTTTAGTTTTGCATCCCACTTGCCTTCATTAATTTCGGCAGTGATCTCTTTTGGCGATTTTCCTTCAATCTTAATTCCAAGTGATGAACATGTTCCGATTATTGTTTTTGCAACAGCTTTTAATGAAGATGCATAGGATTTCTCTAGTTTTGTATTTGCAACTTTGATAACAGAATCTATGGTTATATCACCTACCCATGCTGATCCTGCAGTTCCTGTTCCTTTTTGAATTCCTGCCTCTTTTAGCAATAGTGAAGCTGCAGAAGGAATTCCAATCTCTATCTCCCATTTTTTTGTATCAGGATAAACAGAAACTGTTACTGGCACTTTCATTCCTTCAAAGTCTTTTGTCTTTTCATTGATGGCCTTGATTATCTCCATAATGTTGACTCCTAATGGACCTAAAGCTGGACCTAACGGTGGACCTGCTGAAGCAGCTCCGCCAGTTACAAGTGATGATACTTTTTGTGCTTCTACCATATTTATCAGCTTAATACGAAAAATTTAATCCTTCCTAAGACTCACTTGACAGTTTTAGATAGTTGGCGTCTACAGTTACTGGTAATTGATAAGATGCATCTAATAGAACGACAGTTGCTTCTTCTTTGTCTACATCTATTCTAGTGATTGTGGCTTTCATTCCTTTGAATGGACCGCCTGTGATCTCAACTATGTTATCTACTGCTAATTGTGAAACTGTGGATTTCTTTATCAAATATCCCTCAATGTCTTTAAATTCTAATTCTCCTCTGAGTTGACCTCGAATATGTCTAACTCCTTCTACTGCCATGTATGCATCGCTGGGATTTATTGCCTCAATTACAACATATCCTTTTAGATTATCTACCAATAATACTGACTGGATGTTTATTTTGTTGGCATTTGCCTTTGCTTCTAATAGTCTCATGACTACTTTCTCTTGACCTCCAGTGGTTCTTATTGCAAAAAGATGAGATTTAATTTCCTCTGACAATTTTATCTACCAAATGTAATTACAGAAAAGACAAACTGAATTGTAAAGCCAATAGCACCAACTCCTGCAATTCCTATCAATACTAATCTGAGATGCTGTTGATATTCGTCACGATCTGGCTTTTTAGCCATTTTCAAAGTATTAGCCATATTTTTTAAAGTCTGTTTAGGGTTCATTGCTGGAAATTAATAAGGTGTCCTTATATCTCTTATCTCATGGAACTACTAGTCGCATACCGTGATGACCCCGCGGGATACAACATGGCAAAATTTCTTTCTCAAGAAATGACACAAGATGGTGAGATTTATCGAGGCAAGTACTATGATTTGTTGATAATTTCGACTCCTGCAATTTCTGCTGATTGGCTAGAAGAAAAATATGATTACGATGGATTTATTTTTCTCTCAAAACATGCTGCAGAGTCTGGTGTTTTAGCTCTTACTTGTCATAGTACTGGTAATTTTTCAGAAGCCAAATTTGGAGGAAATGACAGACAAATAGCAATTCCACATCCATATCTCCAAAAAGAATATCTTCAAACACTCTGGAAAAATAAATCCCAGTTCTCAGATTTTCAAATTACAATCGAAGCTACGCATCATGGACCTACTGCATTGGCTAAACCTACTATGTTCATTGAAATTGGCACAACAGAAAAACAATGGGCCGATGTTTCACTGTGTAATTCAGTTGCTGTTTTAGTACATAGTGCAATGACTAAAAATATCAAGCCATCTCCTGTGGCAATTTGTTTTGGCGGCACACATTATCCTGATAAATTTACCAAGGAATTACTGGAAGGAACATTTGCACTTGGAACGGTGGTACCAAAACATACCCTAGATAATATTGATGAAGATTTGTTTTTACATATTTTAAAGCAAAATAAAATGGCAAAAACTGCTCTTTTGGATTGGGGAGGACTTGGATCAAACAAACAAAAGTTAATTAATTTTCTAAATGACACTGATCTTGAGATAGTCAAACTTTGAATCTTGATAAAAAAATTTACAAGAAATTACTTGAAGTACCTAAAGGAAAAATAACCACATATGGTGAATTGGCAAAAGCGGTTGGTTTGAAAAATGGACAAAGAGCAGTTGGTAAAATCATGAACAAGAATCCTTACCCCGTAATAATTCCGTGTCACAGGGTTGTAAAATCTGATGGTAAAGTTGGTGGATATGCATATGGTGAAGAGATTAAGTCTGATATGTTGACTAGAGAAGGAATTGTAATAAAGAATGGCAAAATTTTGGATTTAGAAAATAAAATTTATCGATTCTAACTTTTTCTCTTGGAAATAGTTTCTTCCATCAGTAATCTTAGGTGAGCCTTGTTTCTTACAGTGTTTCCACCTACTTTTTTGTAAAGTATCCAAAATTCTGGATTTGTTAGTTCTTTTCTATCTTTGGCAATTTTTAGTAATCTTCTTAATGCGCGAACTTTGGCAACGTAGACACTTTTCTTTCCTACTCTTGCACCTTTTGTACCTTGTTTTGACCCTTGTGTTGTTCCCCTTTTATTTTTTTGAGCTTTTTTAGTATGTGCTCTTCCTCGTGAAGTTCCAACAATTGATTTTATTCTGATTTTTTTTGCTGTAATTAAACTACGAATATTTGCTCTTGTAATTGCATCAGCTACATCCTCTAGATGATCTGAATCAAACTTTACTCTGTGAATTCCAACACCGGTAACTCGTGCTACCAGTCTTTTTTTAGCTCTAAGATTTACTACCACTTGCACTCACTCTCGCATTAAAAACTTTGAATTTACTTTCCATTGCTTTTGCAATGATTTCTTTTCTTTTTCTAGTACCAACACCATGTCCAAATCTCACTCCATCTGTTTTTGGGTTTAGTTTTTCCAAGTCGCTTATTGTATGAACCAGATTATCTGTATATCCTGAAGGGTGTAATCCTTTTGCCTCTTTTGGTCCTCCATAACCTACTTTGACAAGTCCGGGGCGACCTCTACTTTTTTGTTTTCTTTGATGATGATCAATTCCTTTTGGTTTTCTCCAATTTGTCTGTAGTCTAACATAACGCCAGCTTTCTGGTCTGATAAATTCTGGATTGTGTTCTTTGACTTCTTGTCTTTTAGCTAGCTTCTCTTTATTGATCGGCATCAGTTTGATTCTTGAAATTTTAAATAAATACGTTCCTAGATGAAATAAAATCATCTGATAGGAAAGAGATAATAAGGAAAATTAAGGCGGATCGAAATATCTCATGATTAAGCCTGGGATTATTATGATAATTGTTGATGGGGGTTATTTCCTCTGACCGAAATAGTAGGTCCTATTAAAACTGACAAATTTTTATCACAAATACAAGACTTTGGAATCAATCCCTCAAAAATAAGTCATAATTTGAGCGTAGATGATCTAGTCAAAGCTGCTGTCACTCGAAATGAAGGAGTGATAAATTCAACTGGTTCTCTTTCTGTAAATACTGGAAAATACACTGGAAGATCTCCTGATGACAGATTCATTGTGTACGATGATAAAACCCGTAACACAATTGACTGGGGAAAAATTAACCATCAGTTTGCAAGTGACAAATTTGAAAAAATTCTTGAAAAAATGAAACATTTTGTAGATGGAAAAGATCTTTTTGTGTTTGATGGATTTGTAGGCGCAGATAAAGAAAATCGATTATCTATTAGAGTAATCAATGATCATGTTTGGCACAGTCTCTTTTCAAGGCAATTATTCATAAGGCCATCAAAAGAAGAATTGGAGAATCATGAACCAGAATTCACTGTAATGTGTATTAATGATTTTGAAG
>JABFSW010000114.1 GCA_013140415.1 Nitrosarchaeum sp. | reverse complement strand
GATTTGTAAATGAGAATTAGCATAGAAATTTTTGCATTAGATTAAATGTGATTTTATGCTCTAGAGTATGTAAAAAAGGTAATTTCTCTTTAGTCAAGATTTGTATTTTTTTATAATTTTTTTCTGTACCATAATTTTGTATGTATGAAACAAGATTCAAAGTGTTATTTTGAGAACCTGAAAATAAGGTTACAATCAGAGTTTTATCAAAATGTTCTGAATCAGTCATAATTGCAGTTGAAACATCACCGAACTTGCCTGAAAAAATTATTTTGTTTTGTACTAATAGCGAAAGTAAAGTTTCTTCATCTAAAACTAACCATCTCCACGATTTTATATAATGAGTTGCCATAGAATTTAAAACATTATCAAACTGTATTTTATGACTATTGTTAATCTGGGGAGAAAGAGAATAAAAATTCCAAGTTTGATATATCCTATAATTGAGATTTTTTGCCATTGAAAGAGAGGGTAAATTTTTAGTATCAATAAGCATGAATGAAGATAGTATTTGCTTTTCTTTAGCAAGTAATTCTATATGCCTAACTAGATCTGAAGCAAAACCTTGTCTACGAAAATTTGAGTTAATTCTGATTCCTTCAATCCATACTTGATTTTTAGAGAAAAATGCATGACATGCACCTACAGGATATTGTTTTTCAATAACGAGTAAATTGCCTTCAGATAACCAATAATCCCAAACATCTTGAATATAATCACCCCATGAAAAAGTATCTTTACAAAAACTCAATACAGAAAATTTATCTGAATTAATTGCATTTCTTACTATTGTCTCCATATACGAAAAAATATTAAGAATGATAGACTAAAAACCATAATGGGTAAAATAATAGCTGGAAAAACCACAGATATTACTCCTGGAAAAATGATTAAGGTTTCTGTGGATGGTAAAGAGATAATGGTTGCAAATATTGATGGTGATTATTGTGCCATGGATGATTCTTGTACTCATTCAGGTGCAAGTCTTTCAGAAGGAAAATTAGATGGATGTACAGTAATATGCGGATGGCATAAAGCCGAATTTGATTGTAAAACCGGTAAATTAGTTAAATTTCCTGCTAAAATCAGAGATTTAGCATCATACAATGTTTCTATAGAATCAGACAACGTATTTGTAGAGATGTAACTATATACTTCAAATTTTCAAGAAATGGTGTAAAAAATGATTGATGATAAACAAAACAAAGAAGCAATGAAAGAAGCAATAGAAACACTAAATCAAATTGCTACAAACCATTCAACACCCAAGACAATTAAAAAATCCATTACTGATCTGATAGTAGATTTGAATAATGAGGAATATTCGCTATCAGTCAGAGCTAACAATACAATTAGTTTGTTAGACGATGTAACACAAGATCCCAATATGCCTTCATATGTAAGAACACAATTATGGCAAGCAGTTTCAAAGCTTGAAAGCATAAGAGAATAAATCCCATACAGTTTTAATCCTAATATTGAAAATAGAAGAATATCTAAAATCACTACCAGAAAATATAGTTAGTGGAGAAGATGTCCAGTTACCAGATAGGTCATTTAGAGAAATTTTTAATTTTGTAAATTTAGGAAAAAATGATATTTTTTATCATCTTGGATGTGGGAATGGAAGAGGAATTATGTTATCCTTGAAAGAGTATAATGTGAAAAAGGCTGTAGGTATTGATAATAATCCAGATAAAATCAAACAAGCAAAAGATATTCTAAATCAAGATAATCTTTCAGGAGAGTTAATTTGTGAAAATATACAAAATGCAGATATTTCGGATGCCACTGTGATTTTGTTTTGGTTTACTAATGAAGAAGTTATCAATCACATGATGAATAAATTCAAAGATCTAAAACAGGGTACAAAAATAATCACGATTTGGGGACCCTTACCAGATTGCCTTCCTGAAAAAGTAAAATTTCCCTATATAATTAACCAAATTCCTTTCAAGAAAGCAAATAGTTTACAAGAACAATTGTTAGAAATTTTTGGTGTAAAATGTGTGAATTTTGTAACTGCATGGGAATTTGCAGAGAGGTACACAAAAGCAATTAGTACTCCTGAAATTGGAAATGACAGATTTTTAACAATTATTCAGACTTTAGTAATTTGGATTAATGCAAGAAATTTAGGAGTTTCTTGTGGAGAGAAGATCCCTGAATCTATTCAGACATATATAGACATCATGAAAACACATTTCGATATTGATTTTGAACATCTTTTAAAATAATTTTTGTGTAATCCTTTTATTTTGTGTTGACCAGATACAATCATGGTAGGTAAAATAAACATCAACGTATCTGCTGTAGATTATGATAAAACAAGTAAGGCAATAACACAACAACTTTTTCTTTTAGAAGAGATGGTTCATAGTCGAGGGGATTTTGTAATGACAGATTCAGAATTTGCATTTGGGTGGCATTTTTTTGTTGTAAGTGTTAACAAAACATTAGTAGAAAAACTCGTTGATCAAATGGGATCAGATTTTAACAAATTAAAAGGAAAGGACATGGAGAAAAAATTTCTCACATGGCTTACAAATAATTTAGAGGGTAAAACTCCTCGATTCAAATTGGCCATTAAAGAAGAGATGGAATCAAGTAAATACGGTATTTTTTAAAAAATTACGTAGGCCCTCGAGGGTAATCGAAACCCTGTCCGGGGATCCACAGTCCCCTATACTAGCCACTGTACTACGAGGGCCACAAGAATAAAAAATCGAGTATCCTGTAATAATCTTTGATTTTAATATGATGAAAATTAGCCTGTAGATTTATTATTAACCAATGAAAATTCTAGATATGAGATTTTGGTGGGTAGCTATGGGAATAACAATTGGACTCACATGGATTGGCGTTAATTACTTGTTACCATGGAAATAATCTAAAATTTCAGATGTCAAATTATTGATTTTAATGAATCGTTAAAATTTTTTATCAAAATAACGATCGCTTTAAATTTGTTGAATTAAGTTATCATTCAACTTGAAGAAAGGATTTATCGCTAATCGACTACATGTTGGAAAAAAACCTACAGGAATAATGGTGGAAAGAAAGATAGAAACGGTTCAAGGTAAGAAATTTTTATGGACAGATTTGCAAAGTCCCGATAGAAGCGATGTTGAAAAATTAGCTGAGAAATATAGTTTCAACACATTAAATATTGAAGACTGTATGACTAAATTTGAGCTTCCAAAATTAGATAGTTATGATGACCATTTCTTTGTGATATTACATTTTCCACCACTCTTACAACAACCTGGAAGTTCAAGAAATAGTCAACTTTCCATATTCATAGGAAAAGATTTTCTAGTAACTGTTCATCAAGGTGATTTAAAACCATTAGTGGATTTAGTGAATATTTGCAAAAATGATTCGGATCAACATAGAAAAGAAAGATTACTTGAAAAATCATCAGGGTATTTACTTCATGAAATAATAGATATTCTAGTAGATGATCTATTACACATATCAAGAAAAGTAATTGCCAATTTAGACGACCTGGAAGATGAAGTATTTGATGAAACAAAATCAGTTGCAAGAAGTATTGCGTTACTTAGAAGAGAAATTAACATAATGAGAAGAATAGCAAACCCATTAAAAAAATTCGTGTTAGAAATTGCTAAAAATATTAAGAGATTTTCAGACGAAGAGGATCTTTCATTATATTTTGACGATGTAATTGATCATATTGACAAAGTGATTGAAACTTTAGAAGAATCCAGAGAAACTATGGAGATTTACAAAGATACAGATTTCATGCTCAGTACTGAAAAAACAAACAAAATACTTGCAGCATTAACAATAATTTTCACATTTTCAATTCCTGGAACAGCTATTGCAACATTTTATGGAATGAATGTAAATTTACCTGGAGGAATAAATGAGCATTCAACTCTTTTAGGACCATATACATCATTCATAGTAATAATTCTAGCAGCATTAATACCAGTAGCATTAATGTTTGTCTATTTTAAAAAGCTTGGTTGGATTAATAATTAAAAAATAATTCAATCCAATAATTTTTCATGTATGCTAATTTTCACTTTAATTAAATCTAGTTTTAGAATATCATATATTACAACACTGAATTTTTTTCACATTATTACAGATATTAAAATGATAATTGATTGCAAAACATCTTTCTTGAGTATAAAAGATAAAAGAACGATCCTTTAGATAACATCTTAATTAAATTTTAGACGGCATATAATGTACATTAATAGTATTTTTGTCATGTATTGAAACCGCAACTCACAAAAAATATGATTTTTTGAAGTGTAAATTGGTAT
>JABFSW010000195.1 GCA_013140415.1 Nitrosarchaeum sp. | reverse complement strand
GATCAGTGTCCACTATGTAATTCAAAAAGATATGAATCACTATCAACTAAATCAGATAGCGATAATGTAATCTAAAAAATTATTTGAAATATCTAACATAGATTTTTTAATAGAAACAAATTGTTTGTAATTATTGTCCGATGATCCTGAAATTGAGAAAATAAAACAAAAAAGACTAGAAGAGATGATTAGACAGCAAAACCAGCCTCAGATTAAGCCAGGAATCATTGATCTAAATGATACAAATTTCACTCATATAATTACTGCTAATACTCCCACACTGGTTGATTTTTGGGCAGATTGGTGCGGTCCATGTAAGATGATGCACCCAATATTTGAGAGTCTTTCAAAGAAATACCCAAAGATAAAATTTGCGCGAGTTAATGTAGATCAAAACCAAAACATTGCAATGAGATTTGCGGTGCAATCAATTCCAATGTTTATCATGTTCAAGTCAGGACAAATAGTTGATAAGATGATGGGCGCAGTTGGTGCGCCTGGAATCCATATGATTTGTAAAAAATATTCAGACTAGTAAGCGTAAGCTGCGTCTTTGCTTCGCTGAATTTCTATGATTTTATTTAGAGTTTCTTGCTCTTCAGAACTTAGCTTGTGCAGAAATTTGGCAAGAATTTTTTTTGCCTCATGTGATGGAGGAAAAGTATAGAATACTTCTTCTTCAAAAATATGTCTGCCAATTGTCACTCCTTGAACAGAGCATGCGACTTCTTGTCCTGTTTTGGCAGTTGGTACAGTTTTTTTATCAAGTTGAAGCTGATGTACCAAACCAACTCGTTTTCCATCTTTATTCATAAATGGGACTTTTTGTTTCAGAGTTCCAACATCTATTCGAATTCCAAATACTGCAGGATCGGTATTTCTAAAAACATAGCCTTTGAGGAATGTAAATTTGGAGATTGGTGTTAGTTCTGCAAAGACTGCATCTTCTTCATTGGCAGTGTCTTCACTTACCCAGTTATTGTAATTATCAATCAGACTGTAAATTATTTTGTCTTCAAAAATCTTGATGTGACTGTCTTCTGATTCGTCTTTTGCATCAGGAAGTATCTTGACATTAAATGATAATATCACACCCAGATGTCTGTCATTTTCTTTGATTGCTTTTGCTTCCATGATATCTCGGCGATTAACTGGTCCAATGTCTGCTTTAGCTATTGGCACTTGTGAGCGTCGCAGCATCTCAACTATTGCCTCAAGTGAGCCTATGGTATCGCATTTTAAAACAACACCATTTGTTTCTGTATTAATGAATACAGATTTCATTTCCGATTCGATCAGCTTGGTGTATTTTTCTATTTCAGATGGATTGGATGCAACATAAAGAGTACTGCCAGGTAAGACTCCTTCAAGATCAGGTGATGCAATTTTGAGTCCTGCAGCTGCATTAACACTTTGTACTGGTTTGAATTTGTCTCGGGGGTCACGCATTTCATCTAGTGGTTTTGGCAAGAGAATTGCTTTTGGTTTTGTTACAATAACTGAATCTCTTTTTGCAACAACTATAGTATCACCTTTTTTGATACTGCCGTCAATTAAAATAATATTAGCTGTATGCCCCAGTCCAACCTCATCATTTACCTCAAGTACTATTCCGTGAGATTCTTTTTCTTTCTGATCTAGTCTTTTTTGCAGATATTGCTGTGTCAATCCAACTAGTACAGCAAGCAATTCAGGTATTCCTACTCCAGATCTTGCAGAGATTGGCACAATTGCAATTTCTGATTTAAAGTCTTTAACTCGATAAAATGCCTCTGACTGATATCCCAGAATTGATAAAGTTCCCACCACATCATAGATTTTTTGATCAAGATCAGTTTGGATAAACGCGTCTTGCTCTTTGATTGCTTGTGTGATGAATTTGGTTTCTGATTTTCTCCAGCCAGATATTTGATCACATTTGTTTAGTGCAACAACAAATGGAACTTTTCTGCTCTGCAGAATTTTCAAACTCTCATTTGTTTGCGGCTGAAATCCTCGATTAACATCAACTACCAGTATAGCAATATCAGCAGCAGAGCCACCTCTTGCTCTAAGATTTGTAAAGACTTCGTGTCCAGGTGTGTCAATTACCAAAATTCCAGGAACTTGATTTTCTGATTCTTGTAATTTTTTGTATAATTGACCACATGTCTCTTTGATTGTTTCAGTTGGAAGAAAACTTGCACCAATATGCTGAGTGATGCCTCCGGCTTCCCTGCCTTGGACACCGGTGCCTCTAATTTTATCTAATAGAGACGTCTTGCCAGAGTCTACGTGACCTAAAACTACCACTATAGGTTGACGAATTTGCAATCAAATCACTCAAACGCTACCCTCGATTCGTGATCAAAACTTTCCTGTGAATCAGATGCATGAATGATATTGTCACTAAATCCCAATCCAAAGTCTCCTCTTATTGAACCAGGTACTGCCTCAAAGGATTTTGTTGCACCAATCATGATTCGTGTAGTTGCAATTGCATTGTTTCCCTCAATTATTGCTGCAACAACTGGACCTGATGTGATAAATGATGTTAATTCACCAAAGAATGGCTTGTCTTTATGGACTCCATAGAAATTTTCAGCTTGCTTTTGTGTAAATGTAAACATCTTTAATTTTAAAAGTTTGAATCCCTTTTTCTCAAATCTTGCAATGACTTCGCCAGTAAGTTTTCTAGATACTGCATCTGGTTTTACAATGAAAAGAGTATGTTCAGCCAATTCTATTTCTTGTGTTGAATTCCGCCCTTAACGTATTTCTTGGTCCACTTTAGTTTTCTTGGATCACGTTTTAGCTCTAGTGCATTTTTCTTGCATTTTGCAGAACAAAACCATAAAACAGTTCCGTCATTTTTTGCAAGCATTGTACCTGAACCTTTTGCAACAGGTCTTGCACAAAAACTGCAGGGTTTTACTAAGAGACTCATATTTTTCACCTAATGAATTTTCTTTGCTTCTCTTTCTGTTTCTCGTAGCATTAGAATTTCTCCTATTCTAACAGAGCCTTTTACATTTCTAGTGAGAATTCTACCTTTATCTTTACCAGAAAGAACTTTTACTCTAACTTGAATAACTTCACCAGCAATACCAGTTCTGCCAACAATTTGAATAATTTCAGATTGAGTTACGTCGTCAGTTGTAGTGCTCATTTACTGGTCTTACCACCTTTAATTTTAGCAATTGCTGAGACAACTTGATCGACTATGTGTTGTGCATCACCAGCGTCTAAAATTGCTGCAGCGGCAGAAGTAATGTCAATGCCTAAAGATTTTCCTAGTTCTTGCTTGCTTGGAACAAATGCATATGCTGCACCCTGTTCTTCGCATAGAATTGGAAGATGAGCGACTACCTCTGGTGGTTCAACATCTTCAGCTATAATGATTAGTTTACTTGTTCCTCTCTCAATGGCCTTTGTAGCTTCGTTGGTTCCTTTCTTTACTTTACCGCTACTAGATGCAACTCTAACGGCTTCCAAGATTGGATTTACGAGTTCTTCAGGCGTCTCAAATTTTACATAATAAGGTTTACCCATACTATATCACCCTTTAGGGATCATTCTCCATTCCAATCATGCTAGCGATTGGTTTTAAAAGTGTTATCGGAAATGATAGACTTGACTTTTTGGATGTATTTTGACATTAAATCATCTAGCTTTTGCTGACTTTCAGCTTCACCATATATTCTAATGATTGGCTCTGTTCCACTTGGTCTAATCATTACCCAGTTTTTAGAATTGTTTGTAATTTTGATTCCATCAGTTGTATCAGAATTTGGAAATTCTTTCTTTAATGATTGGATTAGTTTTTTAGAATCTTCTTGGGAACAAGTGACTTTGTCTTTTGTAGTAAAAGAGGGTGGAAGACTAGAGATTTCTTCTGATAGTTTTTTTCCAGATGTGGCCAATAATTCCAGCATTAAAGCCAGAGTCATACAACCATCTCTTACCTGATTATGTTTTCCAAACATGAATCCGCCATTTTCTTCAAAACCAATTAACGCATTTGTGGGCACCATCTTGCGAGATACCTCTACACTTCCTACTTTGGTGCGTATAACTTGTGAATTAAATTCATTTGCAACTAGTTCTATGTTAGAGCCAGAATTCAAACAAGTAACAACTAGGGAATTTGGATTTTTTTGTAAAATAAATTTTGCAAGTACCAGTGCAGACTTGTCACCACTAAGTATCTCTCCTTTATCATCGCAGAAAATACTTCGATCACCATCACCATCAAATGCAATTCCAAGATCTGCGTTATTTTGTAGAACTGATTTTGAAAGCTCAGATAGATTTTGTGGTGTTGGCTCAGAACCTCTTCCTG
>JABFSW010000113.1 GCA_013140415.1 Nitrosarchaeum sp. | reverse complement strand
TGTAGTGGATAATTTACTAGCCTTACACGAACTTCATCTTTAATTTTTTCTGCATAATCAGGAAATCTTGTTTGTAGTGCTTCTTTGATTGCCCTTGAAAATGCATTTAGAATTCTGTCAGGATCTGTTGTGAAAATAATTTCTATTTCAGGTTCTACTACAAGATCATTATAATCAACAATGATATGTTTTGCACTCTTTGGCATCATCTCATCGATTTGCTCTACATACTTGTAGCTGCCAGACTTGTCCTTGAATCGAATTAGAAAGTCTTTTACTCTATCAGATAATGCAGACTCTGTAAAAGTGCTAGTTTGAGTTTTGCTCATTTAAATCTCCTCTGACTTGTTTTTCAAATTCTTTACTATTTTCATAAATTGTTTTAAAGAAAACATTTTCTTCAACTGTTAGCTTGCTGTATAATTCAGAATTGAGTTTTGAAGAATCTGCAAGCTTTACTAGTTTTCCTCTTCTCATTCTAAATAATTCCAGCATAATGCTTTCTACGTGATTAAAATCATCACGGTTCAAATTTTTCATGGACTCTTTTAGTTTGATGTAAAAGTGAGGATCAAGTGTAGACATTTGGTATTCGCCGACCATCTTTTCTTTTGATAATGCTTGTTTTAATTCGGTAATCATATCAGGAGTTTCTAAGGTTGCAAGTTTGTTTTGTGATAGAATTTTGCCTATCCATTGAGGCAAATTCAAGACCTCGCCTTGGGTGCCATTAATTTTTAGGCCTGCCACATTGAATTTAATATCATGGTTTATGGTAACTTTGGCGTCTTTTAGGCCATATCCAATAGAGTGCAGCTTTTCTATTCTATCAATTTCCATCGTAAGATCACTACTTTTCTACAAGATCCTGATGTATCGGATCGATCAATTCTGTTCACTATCTTGTGAGATCAATTGATCCTATTAATTTCGATTTATTAGTGGGAGGTAGACTAGCATATCACATGTTATCAACAGGCATGTGGGTAGAAAAATACCGCCCAACAAAACTCTCAGAGATTGTAAATCAAACCGAGATCATTGGCAGCCTACAAGCTCTAATTAAAGACCCAACTGATATGCCGCACCTGATGTTTTCTGGCTCTGCGGGAGTCGGCAAGACAACTACTGCTTTGTGTATTGCCAGACAGATACTAGGGGAGAATTCCAGAGACTATACCCTTGAGCTAAACGCATCAGATGAAAGAGGCATAGGCATGGTCAGAGAAAAAGTTAAGAAATTTTCCAGATTTGCAGGAATGGTAGAGGTTCCATTTAAGATAATTATTTTAGATGAAGCAGACGAGATGACCTCTGATGCACAAACTGCGCTTAGACGAATAATAGAAGACACTGCAAAATACTGCAGATTCATCCTAATTGCAAATAATGTCTCAAAAATTATCGACCCCATTCAAAGCAGATGTGCCACCTTCAAGTTTACATCAATTCCTGAAGAAGACATGATTAATCATTTAGAGAATATAGCCAAAAAAGAGAAAGTAAAAACTGACAAAAAAGGGCTAAAGGCAATTTATGATTATTCCGAAGGAGATCTAAGACATGCCATTAATTTACTGCAGGCAACTGCAAGTATAGGGGAAATCTCAGAAGACAATGTAAAGTCATCAGCTGGACTTACAAAAACTAGTGATGTTGATGATGTTCTAAAAATGGCACTATCTGGTAAAGTGATAGATGCGCGAGAAAAAACAATTGAATTAATCAAAGTTTATGGAATGTCAGAATCAGATTTTCTAAAATATCTAAACTCTGCAGTGTTTAAAACAAAGCATGCAAAGTTATCAGAGATTTTAGAAATAATTGCAAAATATGATTATAGAATTTTAGTTGGTGCAAATCCAGAAATTCAGCTATCAGCAATGCTAGCTGAGTTAGGTAATGTAAAATAAAAACGCAGAGAGAGGGATTTGAACCCCCGGGTGCTTGCGCACACAGGCTCTCAAGGCCCGCGCCCTACCGAGCTAGGCGACCTCTGCAAAAAATGATGGATTACAGTGATTAAAATTTGTTGAGATATACAAAAGAAATTTTATAAAAAGAAGAAAAAAGAAAATAATTCTTTAATCGTGTGCGTGTGGATTGCCGCTACCAGTCATTTTGACAAAGGTACCTGCTGCTTTCTCATGCCATTCCAAGTTTGCTTGTTCAATTCGAATAGCTCCTGTAGGACATATTTCCTGGCAAGCCATGCAAATAGTACAATCGTGTTCTCGAATTGGTTGTGATTTGTCAGTTGCATCTAATCGTTCATTTTGTTCAGTTTTTCCAGTTCCTTCAAAGACTTTACCAACTACATCTTTAGCTGCAATGTCTTGTTCGGTTCTGTACCACTGAAATGTTTGAACTGGACATACACTCATGCATGAACCAGCTGCAATACAAGAATCCCAATCGACTGCTACTGTTGTGCCATGAATACCAAGTGGAACTTGTTTTTCTCCTCGTTCTTCATATGCTGCCTTTACATCTTCATTTGAGAATGCTGCGCCTTCTGGATTTCCTTTACCCCAAATCCAGTGAAAGTTTTCACCATTACCATGGCTAGTTTTTCCGACTGGTTTTTGGTCGTGACAAAAGTCTTCTGGAATTACTAAATCTACCATAAATGGATTATTTTGGAATATTATTTAAAGTTAGACAAAATTAGTCTCGACTAAATTGGAATGGATTCCTGATTTACAGTATGTTTTAGGGAATAATAAATAAAATTAAAAAATAAATTAATCGTGTGCGTGTGGATTTGGAGTACTAGCTACAATCTTGACAAAAGTTCCTGCTGCTTTCTCATGTGCTTCCAGATTTGATTGATCAACTTTGATTGCTTGTGGAGGACAAACTGATACACATGCCATACACCAGATACAATCATGTTCTCTAATTGGATCTGCTTTGTCAGTCAAATCTTTTCTTCCTTCTTTTTCAGAACTTCCAGTTCCTGCAAAAGTTGCATTTAGCGCTTCAGTATTTGGAATGTCTTTTTCAGTTCTGTACCATTGAAATACTTGAACAGGACATGCTTCAATGCATGCACCATCTGAAACACAAGAATCCCAGTCAACTGCAACCATTGTACCGCTAATCCCTAGTGGAACTTGTTTTTCTCCTCTAGCTGCATAAGCTGCTACAACATCATTATCTGCAAACACTTCGGCTTGTGAACCGTCAGTGTTTTTTGTTTTGCCAGGACCCCATACCCAGTGAAATTGTCCATCTGTGGTACTAATTTTTCCAATTGGTTTGAGACCTTCTGGGAAATTTTCTGCTATTGGCATAAGAGAACTTTCGCTCAGATATTATTTAAAGCTAGACAAAATTAGTCCCGACTAAATTTGACTAGAATAAAAAACCTATGCTCATAGATTTCCTTACGTTCATATCGATTGAATACAAATTACAACAAATGGATGTTATCAAGTTTGATGTTTACAGAGGACCAAACATAGGAATTTACATAAACACAAATGATGATTTTGTTTTGCTTCCAATGGGTTTTGCCCAAAACAAAGCAGAAAAGCTAGGAGAATATCTAAAGGCACAAGTAGTGTATGGCTCTGTTGCAAACACTCGCCTGTTAGGTGCACTAATGGTCATGAATAACAATGGAATCTTGCTGCCAAAGACTGCATATATTGATGAATATGAATTTCTAAAAAAAGAGACAAAGATGGAAATCGGCGTATTGGATTCAAAATATACCGCACTTGGAAATGTAATTTGTGCAAATGATAAAGGAGCTATTGTATCGCCATGGCTATCAAAAGAAGACTGCAATACTATAGAGCAAGTATTGGGAGTCGAAGTTTTACAGAAAAGAATTGCCGGGTTTAATCAGGTAGGTGCAGTGATGGTTGCAAATAATTCAGGTGCTGCCATCCACCCAGAAGCAGATGAAGAAGACATGAAGGAATTTGCAAATGTAATGGGAGTAAAAATAGAGCAGACTACGATTAACAATGGAGTCCCATATGTCATGTCTGGAATTTTGGTAAATGACAATACTGTAGTGGTTGGCTCTATGACTAGCGGTCCTGAAATTATGATGCTAACTAGGGCATTTTTAAATTAAGTATTGATTCTGGATCATCTGTAAGCTTTTCTATATCAATTTGGGATTCTGTTCCATCTTGCATGTTTCGTAATACAACTTTGCTATTTTCTAACTCCTTTGGAGCTACGATAATGCAGTATTTTGATTCAGATGCTTGCTCGATTTGTTTTTTTAGATTCTTTCCAGATAAATCAATGTCAGTTGGAATATTGTTTAGTCTTAATAAAGATGCAATGCTCATTGCAACTTTTTGC
>JABFSW010000203.1 GCA_013140415.1 Nitrosarchaeum sp. | reverse complement strand
AAATAGATTCCACTGTAGACTTGTTTTTTTGTGGCTGTTTTGGTAATACTTGAGCTACAAATTTTTCAACATTAGCTACTTGAATTATTTTCATCAATTTTCTTCATCACGCTTAATCTCCTCTAGCTCTAGAATTTGTCGTGGTTCATGAACTACCAATCCCTGTGCAATTTTTCTTAGTTTTGGAATTAGTTTGTGAAAGTCTTCTTTTTGAATAACTGTGTTTATTCCATACCATCCTTTTTCGCTAAGTGGACTTATTGTTGGTTTTTTAAGAGAAGGTATCTGCTCTAGGAGTTTTTTGAGATTCTTTTCTTCTACATTAAGGTAAATGTGGAGATATTTTCTTCCATGTACAGCACCTCGCATTAAAGTTACAATATCAAATATTTTTTCACGTTTTTGTGGATCCCTTAGAGATTTTTTGTTAGCAATCAAATGTGCAGTGGATGTTAGAATCTCATCAGCTATTTTTAATTTATTTTGTTTTAATGTAGTTCCAGTCTCAGTGACATCCATTATTGCATCAACATCTTCAGGTGGTTTTGCTTCTGTAGCACCAAATGATAAATGAATTTGAACACTCTTGTTTGTACCAAGTCTAACCCAAGGTGTCACAATTAATGGATCTTTTGTACCATAATATTTTTTATAAGATGTACATTGTTTTAGAAATTTTGATGCAGTGGTAAGATACTCAGATGATATACGGAGTGTTTTTTTCTTTTTAGCGTAATCTGCTACCATTTCATCTAGATTTTTGTAGTGATATTTGTCAGGAAATGCAACAACTAGGCGAATTTTTCCATACTCTAAATCCAATATTGCTTCAACATCTGCTTTAGTTTCACCAACCCAGTCCTTTCCAGTTATACCAACATCATACAATCCTTCAGCTACCAATGTTGGAATTTCTTGTGGTCTGAGCATTTTTACAACAATGTTTGGATCATCAAGATACACTCGATATGTTCTGTCTTTTCTATTTACTTTAGTCCATGATCTCTCAAGAAGTTTGAAGGTTGCCTCTTCAAGACTGCCTTTTGGTATAGCAAATTTTACCTGAAACATTGCTGATTTTTTCACTTTTTATCTATATAATTGGATGTTTAAATTTGCTCTAGTAATTCTTTAGCTCTATCAAGTGAAATTTTCTTTTCCTCAATCATTTTCTGTACAATTTTATCTACTTGATCAGGTTTTGCTCCTGCTGCGGTAGCCAAGTTTCTTGCATGTAATCTCATGTGTCCTTTCTGAATTCCTTCAGTGGCTAATGCTCTAATGGCGCTATAATTTTGGGCAAGACCAGTTGCAGTCATTACACATGCAAGTTCTTGAGCAGAAGAAACTTTGAGAATTTTCATACAGACTTTAGCAATTGGATGAACATTGGCAATTCCTCCAATAATTCCAACAGATAGGGGCAATTCCAAAGATCCAACAAGATTTCCCTCACGATCTTTAGTCCATTTGCTAAGAGAGCGGTATTGGCCTGATCTTGCAGCATATGCATTTGCAGCTGCCTCAATTGCCCTACTATCTTGGCCTGTTGCATTGGCAACAGCTATGATACCATTCATGATTCCTTTGTTATGAGTGACTGCTCTGTAAACATCATTGTCTGCAAACTGATACGCCAAAATAATATCATCAACCACATTTTCTCCTCCAATTTCTTTTTTATCAAAAACTGCTGTCGCCTTTGCAATTCTTTGTGTGGAGTAATTTGATAAAATACGAAGTAATGTTCTTCCTCCAGTAATTTTTTCTAGTAATGGTGAAACAGCTTCGCACATTGTATTTGTAATATTTGCCCCCATTGCATCACCGACATCAATTAATAATTCAACAATCAACATTTTCCCCAGAGGAGTATCAATTTCCTTACAAGATACTTCTTTTGCGCCTTTATTCATTTTAGATAATGTGTTACTCTTTGAATTTGCAAGATTGATGATTTCTTTGGAAGACTCTTGTATTTTTTTTATTGCTGAATTGATATCAGCATCTAACACTTGAATTTGTCCAATACTGTAAGATTCATCAGCTGTTGCTTCAAATCCTCCTTTAATTCTTGCAATTTTTGCTCCTTTTGATGCTGCAGCAATTACGGATGGCTCTTCAATGACCATTGGAATAAGATAGTCTTTTTGATTAATCTTAAAACTAGTTGCTACCCCTAAAGGTAATGAGAAAGTGCCGATTACATTTTCTACCATTTTATCAGCTTTTTCAAAAGATATACCACCGTTATTATTTTGTAAAATTTCTAATTCTTCGGCAGACAAATTTGCAAAACTGCCAACAATATCTAATCGCTCTTTTCTAGTTTTTTTAAAAAATTTTGAAATTGATGAATCACTCATTTTAATATCCTCAATAGTTTATCATCCATGCTGTCTGGAAAACCTTTTCCATCAGTATTTGAAGTAATTACATAAAGACCTCCATCTGGACTTTGTACTACATCTCGCATACGCCCAGCCCCACTTAGAATGACTTTCTGAGAGTTTAGACCATCAGCAAAATCTAGTTGATATAGATTAGTGGCTCTAAGTGAAGCCATAACAAAATCAGCCCCCAATTCTATTTTATCACCAGAATAGAAGAGTATTCCACCAGGTTCAATACTTGGATCATAACACATTATTGCGTTTTCAAATTTTTCATCACCTGTACATTGCTGCTCAGGCCAACCATAATTTTTTCCTGGTTTAATGAGGTTAATCTCATCGTTTTTTTCAGGTCCAAGTTCAGCCAGATACATCTGGCCATTATTATCCCAAGTCATGCCTTGTGGATTTCTATGTCCTAATGAGTATACAGGAGAATCTGGGAAAGGATTGTCTTCAGGGATAGTACCATCATAGTTTAATCGTAGAATTTTTCCAGATAATGAATCAAGATCTTGAGGTAGATGTGAAGAATCAGAAACAGTTCCAGTTCCTACGTACAATTTGTTATCAGGACCAAATTTTAAAAACCCACCATTAGTAAATACAGAACCAGGTATTTTATCAAAAATGGTTTTTGCATCTTTTAGTTTATTTTCTGATTCAGTGATTTGTAGTATTTTATTCCATAGTTTTCCATCTTCTTCATAGGTAAAAAAAACATAGATGAAATGATTGTTAGAAAAATCAGGATGAAGTGCAATTCCCAATAATCCACCATCAAATACGTTTGCAGGACGTAATGTAGCTAATGGTTCATCTAATAAAACATTATTTTGAATAACTCTAATTAGTCCATCTTTTTCGGTTACAAAAATTCTGTTATCTGAAACTGCAATTGATCTTGGCTCATCGAGGTTTTCTGCTAAAATTTCTACAGAATTATTTTCAGGTTTTGATGAAGGTGGTTCTGGAATTGGTAAAGGATCAGATGATGATGTCAAAACAAATATTGAAAATGCTAGTGCCGCAATAATTCCAGCAATTCTTAGTTTTTTGTCCACAAAAAATGAATCATTTCAAATCATATTAATTACTTTCAAGAATTTGATAAAGCGTATATAGGCTCATACTCATTTACGAGTCAGCGGGGTGGGGAAGCCAGACTCTTTAGGGCTAAGTCATCCCGGCGGGCTCATAACCCGCAGTTCAGTAGTTCAAATCTACTCCCCGCTACTTAGTTTTCATATACACAAAACCATGAAGATGATTCATCGAATTTTGATTCCTTGTTAGTTATTCCAATTCTTTGTAATGGTCTGCTAAGATGCCTGTGTGCAGAAACATTAGGAATGTACAATTGTTTTTTGATTTTTCTAGGTATTTCTAAAGTGACTTTGTTTGCAGATTTTTTACCACATTTTGTACATTGATATCCTTGAGTCTTTCCTTTTGATTTCATTTTTTTATCACATTTTTTACATACAGGATTAGATTTTATCAGATTTTTTTCAAGATTAATCACATCGATAAACTCAAGATTTAGAATCCTAGGATGATTTTTTGAGGATTTTCTAATACCACCTCCAATGCAAACCTTATCGCCTTTAATCAGACTTAATGCTACAGAGGACATCCCAGTTGGTTTGTAAACAGCACATCGTAATTCATATCCATCTGAAAGAATAGAGAGAAAAACATGGCCTCCTTTTACAATTTTTGGTTCATCAGATATAATCCCAGTAATTTTTCCTGAAGCATAGGGTCTGATGTTTGTTGGATTAAATTCATTTTTCAAGTGATCACCTGTACCTTGATTAGATTTGAATATCATGTAACCTGCTAATTTTTCACTAGTTTTCAAAATTTTTGTTGCGTGTAGTAACGAATGTACATTTTCACCACGTACTCCATAAAAAACAGGATCGGGGCCATGAGGAGTAATTAAGACTCTATCT
>JABFSW010000176.1 GCA_013140415.1 Nitrosarchaeum sp. | reverse complement strand
TGTTGTATTCACATTTTTTGTTTATCCGATCTGGTATGTGAAATTTATTACACATACTACAGTGAGTGAATGTGTAATATTAGATCATTCTAAGAATGGTATTTTTAGATAATATTTTGTTATTCTAGTCCGATAGAACTAGATGAAGAGATCCCAGATGGAGTTGATGGGAATTTGTCACCAACACGGGTTCCAGCTACTGCTGCTGCCTCTTTTAGTATATTTTCAGTTTCCTCATTAGATGCTACATCAGACTCAAAGCTTCCTTCAAATGAACCAGACAAGGACTCATTTAGAATACCAAATAGGGATTCAAATTCATGGCTTACTTCAGGCATAATTTTTCCTAAAGCTGGCTTTAATGCATTCATGGTTGCAAGAATTGGTCGTAGTGAAACCATTGCATCACCTAAATCTTGTACTGTGGATAATCTAAGATTAACTTGTTCTAATGACATTTTAAGAGTGGTTAGAATTTTTTTATTTTTTCTTAATTCTACTAGTTCGTTTGCAAGTACTCTGCCAGTGGTTGAATCATGGTTCTTTTTTGCCAATACAATTCTATTAAATAATTTTGAGTCTTTTTCATCCAAAGTTTTTACTTTGTAATCAAGAGAAGATACAGTTTTAGTTAATTGTACAAGAGAGTTTTGAATTCTTGGTTTTAATGGTGATTCTTGTTTTAGTCCACGAAGATGGTCTGAAAGTCCTTCTGATTGTGGATTATTCCAATTCTGATGCATGAAATTCTATTTTACGTCATAAAACAAGATCATAATTAGAGGTGTCTAAGATATTACACAAAAAAGATAGCTTTGGGTTATTTTGATATCTGGACATGGTAAACTAAGTAAATTCATGAATCAATATATTGAACAAACAGGCATGATTTGTGTGAACAAGTCTTTTGAGAGACCTGATTGGGATGAATATTTTATGCTTCAAGCAGAGTTGGCCAAACTTCGCTCAAATTGTATGACTAGACAGGTAGGTGCCGTAATTGTACGAAAAAACAGACAGCTTGCAACAGGATACAACGGAACACCACCAGGAATCAAAAATTGTTTTGACGGAGGATGTAAGCGATGTCAATTAAGAATGGAGGGAAAGATAGAATCAGGAGCATCACTAGATAGATGTCTTTGCAATCATGCAGAAGCTAATGCCATAATGCATTGTGCAATTTTAGGAATTGAAGCTGGAATTGCAGGAGCAATATTGTACACGACATTTGTTCCATGTTTAGAATGCACAAAGATGGCAATTACAATTGGAATTAGAAAATTTGTCTGTCTTGATTCTTATCCAGAAACAGATTTTGAATTACTAAAAGAAGCTGGTGTTGAAGTTGTTAAGCTTGATAAAAGCAGAATTACCAAATGGGCAAAAGAACTAGTTAGCACATATGAAAAATCCATCTAAGTGATCACATGCAGATTAACGTTAAAGAAACAGAAAAGATTACATCAATGCCACCATCAATGCTAGTATCTGCAACATATGACAACATAACAAGAGCTGCAGTGTTAAAATTCTATGAACCAGTATCACAGAAATTAATTTTATGGCATGACGAAACAGAACACAAACCATACTGCTATTCCAGACTATCCATAGATGAGTTAGATTTTCTGCAAGAAAGAGACGATATTTTAGAAATTAAAACAGTGAAACGCCATGACTTGATAAAAGATGAAGAAGTCAGCATGTCAAAAATAACAGTAGCAGACCCACTTACAATTGGAGGAACTACAGGGGACAAAAGCATCAGAAACATAATTGAGACATGGGAGTCAGATATCAAATATTATGAGAATTATCTTTATGATAGATCACTAATTGTTGGAAAATATTATGAAATAGTAGACGGAAAAATAAAACCCCATGATTTAGAAATAGCAGACGAGGTTAAACTTGCCCTAAAAAGTCTGCTATGGGACAAAGTGGATAGCGAAAACATGGTTGATCCAAAAGAGTTCAAAGAATTAATTTCAGATTGGGCAGATTTACTAAATCAGCCAATTCCCAGAATCAAAAGATTGAGTGTAGACATAGAAGTTGAGGCTGAAATAGGAAGAATTCCAGATCCAAAGGTTGCAGAAAAAAAGGTTACCGCAATTGGCCTAAAGGGAACAGATGGATTTGATCAAATTTTTGTGCTAAGAACAGAAGGCACAGACGAAGGAGTAAATGAACTTGATCAGAATATCAAAATTGTATTTTATGATCAGAGTAAAGAAAAAGAGATGATTTTAGATGCGTTTAAAATAATTGAAGAATTTCCTTTTGTGGTAACATACAACGGCGATGAGTTTGATTTACCATATTTGTTTAACAGAGCAGAAAGACTTGGGATAAAAAATGAAAACAATCCACTATACATGATGAAAGATTCTGCCACGCTAAAACACGGTGTACATCTTGATTTGTATAGAACACTTTCAAATCGTTCATTTCAGATTTACGCATTTAGTCAAAAGTACACAGATTTTTCATTAAACAGTGTATCAAAGGCACTCTTAAACAAAGAAAAAATAGATTACGGTTTGGAGTTTGATCAGCTCAGCCTGTATCAAATTGCAAATTATTGTTACAATGATGCACTACTAACATACGAGCTTACAAGTTTCAACAAAGATCTTTTGATGGATTTACTTGTAATTATTGCCCGAATCGGAAGAATGCCAATTGATGATATTGCAAGGATGGGAGTATCACAGTGGATTAGAAGTTTACTGTATTACGAGCACAGACAAAGAAATGCATTGATTCCAAAAAGAGAAGAACTTGAGAGAAGATCAGAAGGAGTATCATCAAATGCAGTAATCAAAGATAAAAAATACAGGGGAGGACTAGTTATTGATCCAAAAGAAGGGATTCACTTTGATGTGGTAGTAATGGATTTTGCAAGTCTATACCCTAGTATCATCAAGGTGAGAAACATATCATATGAAACAGTAAGATGCTCTCATGATGAATGCAAGAAAAACACCATACCACAAACAAACCATTGGGCATGCACAAAAAGAAACGGAATAACAGCAATAATTATCGGTTCACTACGAGACTTGAGGGTAAATTACTACAAAAGCCTCTCAAAAAAAGAGACACTAACAGAAGACCAAAGACAGCAATATACGGTAGTTAGTCAAGCACTCAAAGTAATTCTAAATGCCAGCTATGGAGTAATGGGGGCAGAGATTTTTCCATTGTATTTTCTTCCTGCAGCAGAGGCAACAACTGCCATTGGCCGATTCACAATTTTAGAGACTATCAAAAAATGTGAGGCAATAGGAATTGAAGTTCTTTATGGCGATACAGATTCATTGTTTATCAAAAAACCTACAGATGAGCAAATCCACAAAGTAATAGAGCAAGCAAAAAAAGATCATGGAGTAGATTTAGAAATTGACAAAGTGTACAGATATTGCGTATTAAGTAACAGAAAGAAAAACTATCTTGGCGTAACCAACTCAGGTATAGTAGACGTAAAAGGTTTGACTGGAAAAAAATCACATACACCACCATTTATCAGAAAATTATTTTATGAATTACTTGATGTGTTATCCAAAGTTCAAACAGTTTCAGATTTCGAGCGAGCAAAAAAAGACATCACAGATAAAATTGCAACATGTGCAAAAAAAGTAGAAGCAAAAGAGATACCTTTGCAAGACCTGACATTTAATGTAATGATCAGCAAAGCACCGTCAGAATATATCAAAACAGTTCCACAACACATACGAGCTGCAAAATTACTTGAATCAATCAGAGAGGTAAAAAAAGGAGATAAAATATCATATGTTAAAATTCTAAACAAGCCGGGAGTAAAGCCAGTAGAGTTGGCAAAAAAAGAAGAGATAGACTCGAAAAAATACATGGAGTTTATGGAGGCTACATTAGATCAAATCACATCATCGTTGGATTTGGATTTTCAGACTATGCTAGGCAAACCAAAACAAACTGGATTGGATGAATTTTTTTGGAATTAGTGATTTATTGTGGAAATTGATGGAACTTTACTTACCATACTTGGAATAGCTGCAGGAGTTTTAATTTTAACAGGATGGGTAGAACAAATTATCAAAGGATATAAGACAAAGAGCCTCAAAGATGTTTCAAAATATCTAATGGTTTTCATCTCTGGGGGAGCTATCTTGTGGTTAATTTATGGAATTATAATTGCAGATGTCTTTATTATAGGCACAAATATTGCAGCTATTTTTCTTATGATGATAGTATTATTTATGAAAAAAAGATATGAAAAAATATCAAAGACGAACCAGTAAAATATTAAATCAAGGGTTAAATACAATGTTGGAATTTTCAAAGAAAGTATGTTCATAATTAATTGCAAAAACTATGAAGA
>JABFSW010000171.1 GCA_013140415.1 Nitrosarchaeum sp. | reverse complement strand
ATTCTGGTATGCAAAATGCTTTTTTCCATATGATACTTTGGAATTAAAATTATATTTTATCTTTTCAACTAGCAGTTTAGCTGTTTCTTGCTTTAGTCGGATATGATAGTTTTCAGTCAATATAAAATCAGATTTTTTTAGTTTGTTTTCTTCCAGTAATTGTATCACAGACAAATCAATTAACCATCTAAACAGTTCTTCAAGGTCATACACTAGAGGTGTTCTACTTGATAAAGTCTCATGCAAAAATCCAATCTGAGAATCCAATCCTACTGAATTTAGAAACTTTTTGATTTCAGATGATAATATGGAATAACCATAGTTTAACAAAGCATTGATTTCATCTGATGCATGATCAGCTCTTTTATGATCAAGGTTTGCTCTGGTCTCAAATGAAAATTGCGGTGCTACTTTAGCAAAGACTTCTCTGATATATTCAAAGTAAATTTTAGCAATTCTTGCCTCATGGGACATAATTTCTGGGATTTCATGCGTATTTTGCCTGTGTTTTTTGGCAAATAGAGAAAATTCAGCCTCAAATCTTTCTTGAATTTTTTTAGAATCTAGTGGATAGAATTTTGCCAGTTGATTCAATAGATTTAGTGATGAATCTACTTTAGACTTTACAAGTTCTGTTGCAATTGTATAACGAATGTTTGCATCCAAATGTTTCTTGTATTGTTCTAATCGTAATTTACCAGATATGGTTTGATCAGGCAATGTTGTAGCAAGTAAATTTCCATCCCAGTTCAATAATGTTAAATGAATATTATGTTTCATCAACCATCTCATGGATTCAAATGTAATATTTCCAGTGTGGCCATCTATTATGATACTGTCATGTTCTATTTTATGCGGATTAAATTCCAATCTCTCTTTTTTTAGTTTGTTGGTAACAATTAATTTTCTTTTATCCACATTAATTGATGTACCAAATCCTGAAATTAATAATGGATTCATTTCATTAACTCCCTCCTTCTTGCATTTACCATTTTCTCCTCTTTGGTTCCTTTGTATTCTTCTAATGCTTTTATCAAATTAGCATAGTCAATATCAAAGGCTATGATAATTTTCTTGTCACTTTGGTTTTTGATTTTCTGATTAATCTTAATTGGATTATCTGCAATGTTTTCTTTGATTCTATCAAAGACTAGTTTTTCTAATTCAAAGACATCTCGTTTTGATAATGGATTGTATGATTTACCAATGTCTTTATCCAAAAACAGATGCGACAAAATTCCAAAAGGTGGCCCATATCCTGTAGCCTCGGATTGGTGATTGTCTGAAAAATCAATGTAATACTTTGTGTTTGCTGCACGTAATTTATCCAACACATCACCAAGATACCAGATTTCTTTTGCCGTAACTGAAGAAGATATTGAATAAAATACCTTTTTGCCGCGCTGTTTTCGGTAAATTTTGTTATTCTTTAAAAGACGTGTTAGCACCATTAGTAATCCAGGATCTGAAAGCCCAGAATGATTCTTTAGATTGGTAAATGTCATCTCCCCCATGCTCAATATATTGAGGATTTTACGCTCGTTTTTGCTTGCATCTGTCTTTTGTTTTGAGTATTTTTCCTGTTTCACTAATATAATATAGCAAAAAGACCCTAAAGTACTTTACTTTACTGAATTGAGTTAAGCAACTATTGTATCTTAGAAGATAGATGCAAAAGACATTCAAAAAATCATGGGATGAACTAACACCAAAACAAAAGAGCTTGAGAGTAAAGTCTCTTTCTGTTTTGACACAAGCAAGAAGAACAAAGAAACTTCCACGTATTATTGCAAGAGAAAATCACATTTCATTAATTACTGTCATTCACCATACTAACGGATTCAAAAAAGTAAATGGTCGATGGACTGCAAAAAAATACGACCATACATCACGATCCATGATTATTAGCGAGAATGGAAAGACGAAATCAGTTACCATATCTGATTCTAGACATGCAAAAACCATTGGACGATACCACAATGCAGTAAAATCTTATCTTGATACTGGTGATAAATCAAAGCTAAAGAAATTCTCTAAAAGAAAAATTAAAGATTCGGATGGTAATCTTCACACCTTTGAAACAAACCCAAAGAAAGTAGAAGAGATTAATGAAAAAATAGAAGAGATTGAATTTTTTGAGGTGTATGACACTTGATACAAGATTATGATCCGCTAATTATTTTTAATGAAAAGATTTCAACTATCAATGACAAATTACAATATGAAACAAATCAGATCAGAATTTTCCTAAATGAATTATTTAATCAGACAAAAATTGAATCTGAAATCAAAAAGAAATACTGTCAAGTGTGTCTTGCAAGACATGTATCATTTGAAGGTCATCATGTAGCAGGATGCAAGCACGGCTATAGGCAGATTACATCATGCATTCCATGTCATAACACACTTACTGCAAGACAGAAGCTTTGGGATTCGAGATGGTGGGAGTATACAGATTCTGAAACTCTAAAGTTGTCATTTTTGTATCGTGGAATTTATGACATACTGTATCTAATTTCAGAGAAAAGACAAAACTCGGTTTATTTGGACATTGCAAATTCCATAATTCCAATAACTGCATTTTTGCAAAATGGGGCTAAGATTTGAGCCTAAATTCAGTGTTTTTGCGCTGTTTTGTAGACACTCATGGAGAATCATATGATGATACCAACAAGATAACATCAAAACCAAATGACTCGTTTCATCTTGTGTTAGACTATGACAAGAAACTAGACTATGGTACGTGCATCATCTGGGTAGATAAGAAAATCTCCAAAGTTGTCTTGTTTTACACTGATAACACAAAGCCATCTTGTATCAAGAAATTAGAAAGTTCAAAGTTTATTGTACTATCTAGAAAAGAGTTTGTAGAAACTGTATTTTTTCCATACGTTCAAAAGGCAAGGGCAAAATGTATCGGGTTTGGATTACCATTTATTTTATCAAGATTAGCTATCGATGTAACAGAATCAAGAAGACATCCAAATGGATTTTCATTTACACTATCTGAGAGGGTAAAATTTCCACACATTGTAATTAAAAGCATTGATTCAAAATCACAATTTATCGAATTTAACAAGACAGTTAGAAAAAATATCACAGATCATATTCCATACTATAGAGGATGTTTTGTTGACTGCAAGACATTAGGATTTGTCTTGACGAACAATTCCTACACTTTAGAATCTGCAATTTCAGAGTTTGATGTTCCTGTTATTGTTGGCAGGTCTGTCAATAATGTCTTGGCAATTTATTCTTTGTATAATCAGTTGATGAGCAGATACAAAATATTCTGTCTTGACAAACTAGAAAACAAGTTATTCTCTCCTGCATCAATTGGAATTTCAGAGCTTGAAAAGATTGGGATAAAGCCATTTCTAAAACAAAATCTGGATTTCTCAAAAGAAATGCTTGGAAAAATAATGTCTACATATTTTGGTGCACGAGTAGAAGCTAGAAAAATAAACATACCAACTCTTACTACAATACTAGATTTTGCAAGCATGTACCCTACTTTGTTTGTGTTATTTGAAATGTATTCTCTATTGCTTGCAGAGAAAATCTTATTTCATGACACTACAGAGACAACTCGAGAATTTTTAGATACAATCACCATTAATGAAATAAACAAGCCTGAAACGTGGAAAAATATGCTTACTATATGCAAAATTGTGCCTGAAAATGATATTCTACCAGTACGTTCTGATTATTCTAAAAATATCCTCAATGTTGGATTGAATTATCTAAAATCAAATGATGAAACAGCACTATGGTATACATTACCTGATTTGATAGCATCTAAACTTCTTACAGGAAAGAACCCAAAAATAATTGAGGCAATTACATTTTTTCCGCAAGATGTACAATCAGGATTGAAAGACATTGAGATTTTACCAGACATAACTTTGAAAAAAGGCGAGGATTTATTTCAGAAACTAATTGAAGCAAGATTTGCAATTAAAAAGCAAAAGCAAACCAAAAAGTTAGATCAATTACAAAAGATTCTAAAGATAATTGCCAACTCTACGTGTTATGGTAAATTTATTCAGATAGATACAAGAAACACAATACTTGAAAAGCAAGTTACTGTTTATGGATTAGATACATTTGATACTGTAACAAACAAGTTAGAAAATCCTGCCAAGTTCTTTCATCCAATAATATCTGTATTTTTGACTGCCGGCTCTAGATTGATTCTAGCTGCGGCTGAATATCTTTTGGAGCAAAACAATGGTTACATGATGTACTGTGATACTGATAGTGTCTTTGTGTCTCCCGAACATACAAAATTGATTCAGGATTTTTTCAGACCATTAAATCCATACTCTGAGGATATGTATATGTTCAAAATTCATGAAGAAGATGGTAGGAAACT
>JABFSW010000191.1 GCA_013140415.1 Nitrosarchaeum sp. | reverse complement strand
CCTAAATTAGTTTCAGCCCCAGATGAAATTAGCCTAGAGTTAACCCCGCACGATGTAGTACAGGAAATAGACAAAACAAGATTATTACATTACAGATCACTTACAGAAAAACAATACAAAACACCATTATTGATTTCCTATGCATTAATTAACAGATATCATATTTTGGATATACAACCAGAAAAAAGTTGGGTTAGAAATTTACTATTACAGGGATTTGATGTATACATGTTAGATTGGGGATCTCCAACAAGCATGGACAAGTATTTAGATTTTGATGATTATGTTAATGGATATTTAGATAATAGTGTGGAATTTATCAAAGATGAGACATCTACAGAAAAAATATCATTGCAAGGATACTGTACTGGAGCTACAATAGCAACAGCATACATAACATTACATCCAGAAAGTGTGAAAAACTATATTGCAACAGCACCTGTAATTGATGGATGGCGAGATACTACAGTAATTAGCAATCTAGCCAAGCACATGGATGTAGATAAAATGGTGGAAATTATAGGAAACATGCCTCCTGAATTCATGTATTACTGCTTTTCAGTACTAAAACCATTTGAGCAAGGAATTGAAAAATACGTAAATTTTTTCAAAAACATCGAGAATAAAAAATTTGTAGATAATTTCCTAAGAGTAGAAAAATGGCTAGGAGATACACCACCAATACCAGGTGCACTTTTCAGACAATGGATAAAAGACATCTATCAAGACAACTTGCTAATTCAAAATAAAATGTATGTTGGCGGAAGCCACATAGATTTGAAAAAAATAGACATGCCATTATTTACACAGATTGCAGTCGGAGATCATCTGGTATCACCAGAATGCAGCATGCCTCTTCATTATGCAGTTGGAAGTGAAGATAAAACATTAAAGATGTATCCAACAGGCCACGTAGGCATGATTGCTAGCTCATTATCTCAAAACAAAGTACTCCCAGAGTTAGGGAAATGGCTTGCAGAAAGATCATAAAATAAAAAAATAAAAAATAAAATTTACCACTAGTTGTTCTTTGTGGTGAATGCGGTGATCCAGGACTGTAGAATATTTCTGTTTAGATCAGCAAATGATTTTGCGTTGTCATTGAATGTTTTGATGTTTTGTTGTGTTGCATCAATTGTTGCAAGTGTTATTTGGTTCTGTATTGAAGTTGCTTTAACAAATTCTTCTGTAGTATCATGAATTACTTTTAGTGTTGTTTGTGGAATGTTAGTTGCAATGCCTGCTTTCTTTGCATATTCTTTTTGTAGTGTGATTGTAGAATCAACAATATTTTCATATGCTTGTAGGTATTCTTGCTGAACATTAGTAATTGATTGATGATACTGTGGTACTGAATGTCTAATACCAGAAAATATTTTATCTACATTTTCCTGATAAACTGAAAACATATCTTTAGTTTCTGGTGTCTGTTCGTTTTTACTCATTGTTTCACCTCCTTATTTTTTGATTTTTTGGCGATTGGAAGTACTATAACTTGAACCAAGTCGCCTTCTCCTAATCCAAGTGCATTACGTTCTGCCTCTGGAATAGAAATTCTGCCATTACTACTGACAGTTGTTTTGTAAGCCCCCCAATTCATAAAAGATGGGAGCATTTGACCAATCTGAAACATTGTTTCCATGCTTTTGTTTTGCATTGAAGACATATTCTTCATTAAATCAGACTGAGCATTTCTTGTGCTATCAGATACTTCTCTTAGAGTTTCTAAAGGATTGAAAGTTTGAGTATTCTGGTTTGTCATCAATAAGCCAAAGTTTTTCATAAACTCAGCTTGTGCACGACCATTTTTTTGAATCCAATCTTTGAACATCTCTGAAGGATTAAATTGGTTATAATTACCGCTCATTGGTAATAGTAGGAACTAAGGGGTATATAAGTAAAGCTAGCGACATGAAAGAAATTCTAAAACTATAGATGAGAAGGTTTCAGGATCTTGCACGTAGGGAGTATGACCACATCCATCCATTCTATAAAACCGGCAGTCTTTGATAGAAGATGCAAAACTTTCTGCATGCTGAATTGGGATCACTGGATCCTTGGAGCCCCAAATTATCAGAGTAGGACTATGAATAGTATGTAGTTTAGTTGTAATGACTTCTGAATTTTTCAGTCCCAAAACTGTAGACATGAAGGCCAATTTTGCATTTGGTAATTGCATTCGTTCAACAAATCCACGAACAATTCTATCATCGACTTGATTACCAGAAGATTCCATCATTTCAAATGCATTTTTAGCACTTTGTTCATTTGGATATAATGCAGCCATTATGTAAGCATCTAATGCTGGTGTAGATTTCTTCATTACACCTGAAGGAGATACAAGAATTAATTTTTCTATATTATTGGGATGTGCAGATGCATATTCTGCAGCTATTTGACCACCTAAAGAAGAACCAATTACATTTGGACGTTTAATTCCTAGAGCGTCAAAAAATTTTCCAAGAAATGTTGAAAAGAAATCAGGGGTATAATCAACAACGGGTTTGTCACTGTAACCAAATCCAATCAAGTCAGGAACTATCACATGATAATATTTTACAAAATTAGGAATCACATTATTCCATCGTTCTGCAGACGCACCCAATCCATGAACTAGCACTAGAATATTTTTAGAGTCTCCAGACTCGAGATAACGAATTTTATTTCCATCCACTTGAATAAAATTTTCTTGCACTATTTTAGCGTCAATTATTTAGCTAGTTAAGTTTAGTTACTATTATCGATCAGTTGTTTTTATTGATTTTCTAAATTTTTACGCATGTGACAAGAGAGATCATGTTTTTTGAGATCTAAAGAGAAAACAGATGAAATGGATAAAAAAGTCAGCAGAATTCCAGATTATGATAAAACGATTTTAAGATAGTCCATGTTTCTGAAAATATTTTTGATGATATTCTTCAGCTTTGTAAAATTCAGGAGCTGGGACAATTTCAGTTACAACATGTTTCTGAAATTTTCCTGATTTTTCTAGTTCTTCTTTGGATTTATGGGCAATTTTTTTTTGTTCTTCATCGTGAAAAAATATTGCAGAACGGTATTGATTCCCAACGTCAGGTCCTTGTCGATTTAGTGATGTAGGATCATGATTACTCCAAAATACTTTGAGTAATTCATCATAAGAGATCTCATTTGGGTCATATTCTACTTGTACTGCTTCGGCATGACCAGTTGCATCAGTACAGACTTCTTCATAAGTTGGATGTGCCAATTTACCTCCAATGTAGCCTACTTGGGTTGATTTCACACCTTTGGTTTTACGAAGCAAGTCTTCAACATGCCAAAAACATCCTGCACCAAATGTTGCTTTCATGATTTTATTAATAATTTTATCAAATTAAAACTATTTGATCAATAGCAATAATAGATCAAAGATTGTTTTTCAATTAACTAGTTAATTTCAATAATTTGTTCTTCAATTAGATATTTTAAAGAATTTACAAATTCTTGTTGCGAAATCAAATCATTTACCCACCAATCAGCATTATTTCGTATCCAATTTGGTATACGGGATACAGAATTTTCTTCAGAATACTGTAAATTTGAAATTACGATTATGTGATGTTCTAACATAAAATCCAATCCTGAAATAAATTCAGAATCAGACATATCACCTATGGCCCACAATTCAGCATATGTCTTAATCCAGTCAGGAATGTAAGTTGAAAAACCCAAAATGTCGTAGATAGATTGTTCAGGAAATTGAGAGTCAAACCAAGACTTGTAGCTGAGTTCATTGTTGTATCTATCAATGTAATATTGTGGAGAGTGATCTAGAGAAGGAAAGTTTTTCACATGTGTTGGTTTGTATCCAACAACATCTTGTATTAGATAATCAGGAAATTGAGAGTCAAACCAAGACTTGTAGCTGAGTTCATTGTTGTATCTATCAATGTAATATTGTGGAGAATAATTTAGAGAAGGAAAATCAGGTATTTGCATTTTAGGATTTTCAATAAATGATTCATTTGGATTATCAATAGCATCAATAAATGCATCATCAGAAGATATAGACAATTTTTGATAGGAAAATGTTTTTTCAAGATTTCCACCATATGATATTTTAATTGTGTATGTACCGTCTTCAGACCACGTAGGACCACCTACATGAAACGTAGTAGAAAAGGAACCATCAGATTTTGGTAATACATTTGCAATTCCAGCTAGACCAGTTTCACCAGGGGTAATTATTTGCAGTATTACAGAAGGAATTGTAGCATCATAGTTTACAGTACCTGAAATTGTAAGAGTATCACCGTCATGATATATTGATTTATCTATAGAAAAATTTTGTACAGACCCAAACACGGAAATGAAATTACCCGATACAAGTAAAATTGAAAATAAAATTAGAAATTGCCCATACAACG
>JABFSW010000060.1 GCA_013140415.1 Nitrosarchaeum sp. | reverse complement strand
GTCCAATTGCTGTGTCAATAAACCCTCTTGGACAATATTCGCATTGAATCATATAGTACGGTATGGTACCGTACTATTAATGTTTAGGTAATTGTGACGTTACCAGTTATGCAGTCAGATACCCCAGGTCATTTCTCTACACTATTTTCAGCTGACCTACTCATCATTCTGCATTTAGATTAATGATAACTAGGCATAAAGAGGTTCAAAACATAATAAATTCACACAAAAGTTATGTTAAATTAAAAAATCTATTTTCATTTGTTGGATTTGTGAGCAATTGTTTTTAAACAAATTTGTTAAATGATACTGTGGATAATTCTATACTTCAGATTGATCCATCTGAAATTCATACTATTTTGAATCAACTTGCAACTGGGTTTGTTGATCAGATTACTCACATTCCTCACACTTCATTTGTTACTGATTTAGCTTTTATCATGATTATTGGTGCAATTGTGACTCTTGCATTCTTTAAAATAAAACAACCTCTCATCATTGGATATCTTTTTGCAGGTATGCTGTTGGGGCCTCTGTCTCCTCTTTGGTCTTGGATTCTTCCTTCAGGCGGTCGTCCTTCTGATATGTTGGAAGGAGTAGGAATTCTAACCGACATGTCTGCATTGAATCTGTTTTCTGAAATAGGAGTCATTTTACTTCTTTTTGTAATTGGAATTGAATTTCCTTATGCAAAAATCAAAAATATTGGAAGAATTGCAATTGGTGTAGGTACTATTGGTCTGTTTACAACATTAGGTGCAATTTTTTATGCTGCAAGTTCGCTTGGATTGAATTCTATGGATTCTTTATTTATTGCTGCAGCACTTTCAATTTCCAGTACTGCTGTCATTGTAAAAATTTTAGAAGAGATGGGACGAATAAAAAGAGAATCAACAATTCTTGTATTAGGAATATTAATTGTAGAAGACGTAATTGCTGTAATTTTAATTTCCTCTTTACAATCAATTGCTTTAGTTGGAACTGTATCTATCGAATCTATTTTGATTGTAGTCATTGTTGCAACAGGTTTGATTGTTGGTACATTCACAATTGGAACAAAAGTCATCACACCATTAATTGATAGAGTTGCTGCATCTGAACACCATGAAATTTTATTATTGAGTGTTCTTGGAGTGTGTTTTGGCTATGCATTATTGGCAAATATTGTTGGGTTGTCAGTTGCAATAGGTGCCTTTCTTGCAGGTGTCCTAGTTGCTGAATCCAAATCGTCTGAAGTTTCTAAACTCTTGGCAAGCCCCATTAAAGATATGTTTGTAGCCATATTTTTTGTCTCAGTTGGTGCTCTGATGGATGTGTCTCAACTTCAAAATTATGTCTTTATAGCTATTGCACTAATTGCGGTTGCAATTGGTATGAAGTTTGGAGGTAATCTGCTTGGTAACTTTTTATTCCGTCAAGAACGTGGCAAAGCTGTTCGCTCTGCATTCACATTAGCTGCTCCCAGAGGCGAATTTTCAATTGTTATAATAAAAACTGGAGTTGACATTGGTGCAGTAAGCACATTTTTGTTCCCCCTAGTAGGTGTGATTTCTATTATCACTGCATTTCTCTCACCATTTATGATAAAGGCAAGTGATAAAGTGGTTCCAATGCTGGAAAAGAAAAATGTCTGATGAACTCAAAAAATTATCTGAACAAGTCCATGATGGTGTGACCACATTTGATTTTGATGGTAAGGATATCCCATGTATAATTTTAGATGAAAGAAAATACGATGAAATAATATCCAAAGTTGCTGGGAAATCTCTTGCAATTAATACTGATCTTAACATATTGCAAGATGGATTGGGCCATGTTTTTGTGGAAATTGTTTTGACCTTTTCTCAAGGTGAAATTGTTGAAAAACTGCTAATCAACGCAAACAAGGATTTATTGTTTTTTCAATCTCTTGCAAAAACTTCAATGTTTGCACTTTCATCCCCAAAATCTCATTATGGAAAAGATAATGTCTTTATGATTCAGCTACCTAGACCTGAAAAAGCTGAAAATGCATTAGAGATTATTGAACGTGGGTTGGTACAAAATAATCAAAAATAAATGGTGCAGTTACCGGGATTTGAACCCGGGTCACGAACTTGGCAAGCTCGAATATTAACCAAACTGTACTATAACTGCAACAATCCTAAGGGATGAATTTGGATATTAAACTGTTTTTAACTATTGCATCCAAGATAAACTATGGATGAAATACTGATGGAGAAAATTAAGCAAAAAATTCATGAGACTATTTCAAACAAAGATGAAATTCGACAACTCATCCAATTGCTTTCAAACATTGATGATTCTAAATCATTTGCACTTGGAATTGTTGTTGGAAGACTCTACAATGCCTTTTATTATCAAACAAAAAGAATTCTAAACCGAGAACCCACGAAAGTTGAATTTACAGAATTTTTAGAATTCGTTAAAAGTAAGAAATCTGATCTAGAAAATTTATGGTGACATTTTTTGTTCCCAAGGAATAACTTTGATTGTTGCTGTTCCTGGTAGTTTTACACAAGCACTTTTGAGAGCTTTTTTTGCTTTTTCTAGGTGTGGTGCATTAACATAAAACTCCATAATACATTGTCCAAGCTTTACTCTGGCACCTAAACTAGTAGCTTTTCCCCAGGCTCTTCTCATTCCTTCTGAAATTCTATCTGCACCTGCAGTTGCAACCATTTTATTTTCTCTAAGAAGAACATGAGGATAAATTCTGAGTCTTGAGAAATATCCTGTTTCTCCAGCTGTTTGTTCAAGTGTTTTATTTGCGGCTAATCTGCAAGACTCTATTGACACGTGTCTGATCTGACATTTTTCGTTTGTGAGTAACTGAATACAATAATCATAATTTGCTCTTTTTCCTCCTTGGAATTTTGCAATCTTTATCTGTGGATTACCCTTGATGAATTCTTTTCTACAGAATGGCTGTCCTTTTCCTACTCTATAATTAGCACCATGCATGATAAACTCAAACCAAAATGCCCATATTTTAACGGTTAGCCAAACCTCTTCTCCAATACTTATATGGAAAACCATTGACTTTCTCTTCATTATGGAAGAAGCTCCTTTAGTGAAAGGCGAGTTGGTCTCAGATCAAACCTATATCTCAGATAAAGAAATGATCCATGAACTTCAACTCAAAGGATATGGTGAGATTGAAAAAGAAAAATTACTCTTAAAGTCATTTGAATCTCTTTATTTGTTATATGCTGATAAATTAATTCTACGCAAGGGAAAAAAGCAAATTAATTTTGATGATTTAATGGGTATTTGTCAAAAAAATGATTCTGAAACTCTAACAAAATTTTTGATTTACCGAGATTTGAAAACTCGTGGATATGTAGTTAAAGATGGATTTGGATTTGGTTCTGATTTTCGAGTATATGAAAGAGGACAATTTGGTGAAAAAGGAGCAAAATTTCTAATTTTTGGTCTCAATGAAGGTCAACAAGAAAAGATGGGCACTCTCCAGAAAAAAATTGAACAAATTACACAAATGGGAAAAGAGCCGATAATTGCAGTAATTGAAAGACGTGGCGAAGTAATCTATTATAAAATTAATAGAATGAATTTTTATGAAAACAAAACAGGATTAGAAGAATTATCTCAACTTTAAACGCCTAATACCCATTCTGATGAATATTTTAAGAGATTATTTTTTTCTGCATACATAAAATCATAAACTTCAACATATTTTGTCTTATTTTCCCACAGATCTTCAAAATCTTTTATTTTTCTTTGAACTCTTGATTTATCGTTCCATGAAGTAAATACATCTAATGATTCAAAGTCTCTTATTTGAATAGAAAGAGATGACGATGTTCCAGTAAATGCAACGGCTTCTCCATTTTCATCTTTGAATATCCCGATTCTTTCTGAAAATAAATTGGAAATCTCCTCAGAATTTGTGATTGCAATTTTTAATTCAATTTGACCGTTATTTATGAAATCTTGCAGCTTCTGCATTTTATTGTCTCTGATTAATTTTCCATCAAAGCGTTTAGTGTATTTTTCTGAAAAAAGTTTTGTCAATATGTTCAGATCTGATATTTTGAATCTATTTCCTGTGATCATTCTTAATTTTGCCTTACCTGCTGTGAAATTATCAAACCCCATAACTATTCCAGCTAAACCTCGAATTGACAAAAAATCCACACATCTACTATATTCTATACAATTACTTAGGCATGGAAAGAAAAAGTCTGTAACAATGTTGTTTCTATCTGAACGATATTCTTCTTCTAATTTGATTTATCTTAAACCCAATAAATTTTTAATATGTTTTTCTTATTTAAACAAACAATTATTCGATAATCAATATGCATAATGAGATAAAAGAAGAGATTTTGGATAACCTGTACCGATTATCTTAGTTGAAAGTAGAATGGTTCTGCAG
>JABFSW010000178.1 GCA_013140415.1 Nitrosarchaeum sp. | reverse complement strand
ATGTTTTACCGTCATCAACAAATCCTACAAGACCATTTACAGTAAACACGTTATCAGAACATTTGGATATGATGATGGTATGTCATCATCTCAATCCGTCTGTTCCAGAGGATGTCTCTTTTGCAGAATCGCGAATTCGCGGTGAAACCATAGCGGCTGAGGATGTATTGCATGATATTGGAGCTCTAAGTATGATGTCATCTGATAGTCAAGCAATGGGTCGAGTAGGTGAAGTTACAACAAGAAATTGGCAAACTGCAGATAAAATGAAAAAAATGACAGGCAGACTAGCACAAGAATCTGGAGAAAATGATAATCAAAGAGTTAAACGATATCTTGCCAAAATCACAATAAATCCAGCAATCACACATGGAATATCGCAATATGTAGGATCGTTAGAACCTGGAAAAATTGCTGACATTGTAATTTGGACACCACAATTCTTTGGCATCAAACCAAAATTAATAATCAAAGGAGGAATGATTGCATATTCTCTGATGGGAGATCCTAATGGTTCTATACCAACAGTAGAACCCATCTCATATCGACCTATGTTTGGATCTATCGGTGGGGCAAAGCATTCTACCTCTGTTACATTTACATCACAAATTGCACTTGATTTGGGACTGGCATCCAAAGTCAAAATCAGTAAAAAGTTGGTTCCTGTAAAAAATTGTAGAAATATTGGCAAGAAAGATATGATTTACAATAATCTTACACCAAAAATTGAGATAAATCCAGAAACATATGAGGTTAAAGTGGATGGAAAAATTGCTACAGTAAATCCAGCTGACAAAGTTTCTCTTGCAAGATTATACAATCTCTTCTAATCGTAAATCTGCTGATATCGACTAAATACAGTCATTTAGAAAGACCTGTTAGTATTATGTATTTTATATCTATATTTTTGGCATTAAGTATGGAGACGCGAAGAAATTGAAGGAAAACTGGATAAAAGTACATAAAAGATTAGGAGACACTTCTCTCTAAATGGAATCTAACTCTCTAGTGTTGTCTGTTGTTTCAATTATCAATATGATAGTACTTGGAGTCTTGATTTGCATTTTTGGAAAAATGTATGTAAAGACAAGAGCACAGCTTCCCTTAGGTATGATTGTTGTTGCAGGCATGTTGTTTCTTCATAATGTTATTGGGGCATTTGCATATTTTTCAATGGATCAAATTTTTTCATATGAAATATTTCCATACATGCTAGGTGTGGGTATTGCAGAACTTGCAGGATTATTGATATTTTTGAAAATTACTTTGGACTAGTCTTAGTTTAATTGTAGTGAAAACTAAATAATTTTGTGTTAAAAAAACATCGCCAATATCTTATGCTGAACAAAAATATTTTTATTGCTATTACAGCATCAATTATAATCTCTGCAATTGTGGCTCATATGTTATCTGAGCAAGCAGATTATCTTATTCCTACTTACACATTACTTGTTGATCATACAATTTATTTTTCTACATTTGGTAGTTTGTATTATCTAGATAATCGAAAAAAATATTTGCTTGAATCTGGTCAAACTGATAAATCAAAACTAAAACATGATCTAATTAAAATTATAGCTTCACTTGGAATATCTGAAGTTATTTACTCTATAGCCAGATGGTTCTTGCAATATTATTTTCTAACAATAAACTATGATGCTTATCTTGCTTCTATTGTATCGCAAATTATATCTGTAATAATTTATTTGGTAGTAATTAATTTGAGTGTAAAAATGACGAGGTTGTATAAAGATGGGAATTAATGTGTACGTAGATGGGTCTGGCGGTCCTAGTGGAGGGTTTGGCTATTTTGTAAAAGAGACAGGTGAATCTTTTTATGAAAAAAAACCAGAAATCACAAACAATCAGGCCGAATACATGGCAATTATTGCAGTACTGAAAAACTTGGATTATGAAGAGATTACAATTTTTAGCGATTCAAAAAATACAATCTCTCAGTTAAATCACGAATTTGCAATAAATAACGAAAAACTACGTGAACTTGCACGTGAGGCCTGGTCTCTGTTTGGAAAATTTTCTAAAATTACTCTATTGTGGGTTCCACGAAAAGAAAATTTGGCAGGAAAGATGTTAGGAAGCTAAAAAATAGAGATCAGAAATTTCTATGAATAACTTTATTATACAAAATCCTTAGTCCCAATTAACGTGGTCGAATCTGTTTTTCTCTCACCAAAATCTATAGCAATTATCGGTGCATCTGACAAACGAGGTAGCGTCGGAGCAACTATCACATCAAATATTATGAATGGCTTTACAGGTACAGTTTTTCCTGTTAGTCCTACAAGACCTACTGTATTTTATAAAACAGCTTACAAGAGTGTCTTGGATATTCCAAAACCAGTTGATCTTGCAGTAATTGTAATTAACAATCTTTTGGTTGCAGATGTTTTAGAGGAATGTGGCAAGAAAAAAGTCAAAGGAGTCATTATCATCACTGCTGGATTCAAAGAAGTAGATGAAGAAGGAGCAAAAAGAGAACAGAAACTAAAAGACATTGCTAAAAAATACAAAATACAAATCATTGGTCCAAATTGTCTTGGAGTAATGAATCTTGATCCAAAGACAATGATGAATTCTACATTCCTTAAAGTTACACCAAAGTCTGGCAAAATCGCACTAGTATCTCAAAGTGGTGCAATATGTGCAGCACTAGTTGAAGATGCTAGCGCGCAAGGAATTGGATTTTCTGCAGTAATTAGTATGGGAAACAAAGCTGCAATGAGTGAAGTCGATATTCTAAAAATGTTAGCAAATCACAATCAAACCAAAGTAATCGTAATGTATCTTGAGGACATGGGTGATGGTCAGGAATTTCTTAAAGTTTGTAAAAATATTACTAAAAATCTCAAAAAACCAGTCCTTGTTCTAAAATCTGGTCGTAGTCCTGAAGGCGCAAAAGCTGCAATGTCTCACACTGGTGCCTTGATGGGCTCTGATGAAATCTATGATGCTTTGCTAAAACAATCAGGTGCAATTCGTGTTGATACAATGGAGGAACTCTTTGATTATGCAGTAGCATTTTCAAAACAACCACTTCCAACAGGTGGAGATCTTGTCATTGTGTCTAATGCTGGCGGACCTGCAATAATATCAACTGACGCATGTTCTAAACTTGGAATTAAAATGGCAAACATAGATACTATTCGTAAAAAAATTGATGCAGTAATTCCTCCTTGGGGCAGCTCACGCAATCCTGTAGACATTGTAGGTGATGCTGATTTTAATAGATTCAGTAATGTTTTGGATCGTGTCTTGGCACATCCTAATGTGGGCTCTGTAATCTCAATGTGTACTCCATCTGGAACTCTGAACTATGATAAATTAGCCGAAGTAATAGTTGCAATGTCAAAAAAATACAAAAAGACAATGCTTGCAAGCTTGATGGGATTAGATGAAGGAATCACAAATAGAGAAATTCTAGCTGCAGGCGATGTTCCATATTATACATATGCAGAAGGATCAATTAGAGCACTTGCTGCGATGCTTAAATTTTCAAATTGGATCAAAACACCGGAAGGAAAAATCCCAAAATTCAAAGTTGACAAACTAAAAGCCAAGAAAATTTTTGATAAAGTCAAAAAAGAAAAACGACCAAATCTTTTGGAAGAAGAAGGACAAGAAGTTCTCAAAGCCTATGGATTGCCATTGCCAAAAAGTGCACTTGCAAAAACAGAAGCAGACGCAATAAAGATTGCAAAGCAAATAGGTTATCCTGTAGTAATGAAGATTGCATCACCGCAAATTATTCACAAGTCAGATGCTGGTGGTGTCAAAGTAAATTTGACAAATGATTCTGAAATCAAAGAGGCATTTAAAATAATAATTGCAAATGCCAAAAAATACAACAAAAATGCCGAGATAAAGGGAGTTTTAATTGTTGAAATGATTAAAGGTGGTAAAGAATTGATTATAGGTTCCAAATTAGAGCCTGGATTTGGTCCTGTTATAATGCTTGGAATGGGTGGAATCTATGTTGAGGTTCTCAAAGATGTCACATTCAAACTTGCACCAGTAACTGACAAAGAAGCAGACGACATGATTACATCTATCAAAACACAAAAAATACTGCAAGGAGTACGAGGTGAAAAACCATCTGATGTCTCAAAACTATCTGAATGCATCCAGAGATTATCCCAACTAGTCACTGACTTTACAGAAATCAAGGAACTTGACATGAACCCTGTATTGGTAATGGAGAAAGGTAATGGCTGCAAGATTCTTGATGTAAGAATAGGACTCTGATCGTAGTTTACTCGTAAATTTTTATTTATACTGTTTTAGAATATTTATACAACCTAAAGTAAATCTCAATTTGGCAAACGTTGAGAAGTTTAAGACCATAAGAACAGGCGAAGATTATATTCAAAGCCTGAGAGGAAGAGATCTCAAAATTTAC
>JABFSW010000050.1 GCA_013140415.1 Nitrosarchaeum sp. | reverse complement strand
ATGAAATAGTCAAAATAATTCAAGATACAGCCAGAACAGGGGAAAAGGGGGATGGAATAGTATATGTCTACAAAATAAACAAACTAGTAAAAATCAGAAATGGAGACACAGATGATAAGGCATTATTATAATAGAATTTAGTGCCCAATTTGTTTTTCATTGAACATTTTTTTGAGCATAATTCTGTTAATACCATCAATTACTGCTTGAACACTGGTAGTAACAATATCTTCACCTATAGATTTTGCAGAGACACTATTTCCTTGCGCATCTTCAACTCTGATTGTTACTTCACATAATGCAGTAGAACCGCCAGATATTGATGCCAAGCCATAGTCTTTGATTCTAAGTTCAGAAATTTGTCCTGTGATTTTTTGAATTGCATTTAATGCAGCATCGACTGGACCAACACCATAATCAGTTCCGATAAAGTCCTTGCCATCAATGTTTAATTTAACAAATGCATATGGCATTGTTCCAATTCCAGTAGATACGGAAAATCCAGTCAATTGGACAATTCGTTTGATTCCTTTTTCTCCCAAAATATTACTTGCAATAGAAAGGAGCTCAACATCTGTAATTTGTTTTCCTTGGTCACCAATAATTTTTACTTTATCAAGAATTTGTTTTGATTGATCATCTGTTGGGTGTATACCATATTCAGCAAGCATCGCATTCATACCATGAATTCCTGCATGTTTTCCAACTTGAAGCCATCTCTTTCTTCCAACTAATTCAGGACTTATTGGCTCATAGGTTAATGGATTACTCAATATACCATGTGTATGGATTCCAGACTCGTGACCAAATGCATTATCGCCAACAATTGCCTTGTTTGGTTGAACTTGAACACCTACAGTTTTTGAGATAAATCTAGATGTCTCATAGAGTAATTCAGATTTAATTCCAGTTTCATATTTCTGATCATAAGGTAAGCACTTCAAGGCCATAACAAATTCTTCTAATGATGCATTGCCTGCTCTTTCACCAATTCCATTAATTGTGACATGAGCACATTGAGCACCTGCTCTTATTCCAGATAATGCATTGGCTACAGCCAATCCAAAATCATTATGACAATGAACGCTAATTGGAAGTTTTGTAGCTTCAATTGCATCTTTAGTGATTTCTGCCATATATTCAGGAGTTGCATAACCAACAGTGTCAGGGATGTCGATTCTGTCAGCACCTGCTTTTGCAACTTCACCAAATACATGTTTAAGAAAAGTTCTGTCAGTTCTTGTTGCATCTTCTGCAGAAAACTCCACTTGAAGTCCTCGAGATTTACCATATTCTACTGCCTCTATTGCTTTTTCAAGTGCTTGTTCTCGTGTCATTTTTAGTTTATACTCTAAATGAATATCAGAAGTTGCGATAAAGGTGTGAATGTAGTTTAATCCTGCATCAACTGCAGCATCAATGTCTTTTTTATTAGTTCTAGCCAAACCACAGATATCAGAAGACAAACCTTCACTTGCAATCATCTTTACAGCTTTGAATTCACCGTCAGAGATTACTGGAAATCCAGCTTCAATTGCATCAACACCAAGTATGTCAAGTTTTTTTGCAATGGCAAGTTTTTGATCTGGAGATAATGAAATACCAGGTGTTTGCTCGCCATCTCTTAATGTGGTATCGAAAATTCTAATTCTCATGCTCCGCTCCTTTGCAAAGCAGCAACACCTGTTCTTGCAACTTCGATTATTCCAAATGGTTTTGCCAATTCCTCAAAGGCTCTAATTTGATCAGGAGTGGCAGTCAACTCTACCATTATAGAGTCCTTTCGTACATCATGTATTTTTCCACCATATGCATTGGCTAATTTGTTTACTTCCATACTATCATTAGCGTTACTTAGTTTAATCTTAAAAATACTTAGTTCCCGATATACTGTTTTGTGTTCATCCAAGTGCTTTACTTCTAATACATCAATCATCTTATCAAGTTGCTTTACTATTTGTTCAACTTGCTTTTCATCACCATATGTAGTAATAGTCATCCGAGAATATTCTGGATTGTCAGTTACACCCACAGAAATACTGTCAATATTGAAATTTCTGGATCTGAAAAGATGAGTAACCTTAAACAATATTCCAGGTTTATTTTCAACTAAAAGAGTAAGAATAGCCCACATGATAATCACTATGAAGGTAAAATCATATCCGCAAGAGAAGTTCCTGGTGCTACAAATGGCAATACATCTTCTTCAGGATCAATTGGAATATCAATTACTGTTGCAACGTCACTGTTCAATGCCGTTTTGATTGCCTTATCAAGTTCATCCATTGACTGTGCACGTATTCCTTGAGCTCCATATGATTCTGCTAGTTTTACATAATCGGGACATTTTCCTTGATCAACTCCTATCATTCTTCTATTATAGAAAGTTCTTTGCCATTGTGCAACCATTCCCAATGTAAAATTATTTAAGAGAAATACAATCACAGGTATGTCTTCCAACACTGCAGTTGCAAGAGAGTTTTCTGTCATACTAAAACTACCATCTCCTGCAATGTCCACTACAGGAACATCAGGTCTTGCTACTTTGGCACCTATTGCCGCAGGAAATCCCCATCCCATAGTTCCAAGTCCAGTAGAACTAAAGAAAGTACCAGGTTGTATTACATCATAAAATAGAGATGCCCACATTTGATGTTGACCTACTTCAGTAGTTACAATAGATTCATGAGGTAATACTTCTCTGAGCTTTCTCAAGATTTTTGCAGCACCCATTTCACCTGGATGTAGTTTCAAATTTTCTTTCCAATACTCTTTGGTTTCTTTTACATGTTTAATCCAAGTATTTTCTTCAGTTCTTTTGATTGCTTTTTGCATAAGCATCTTTACCATAATTCTAAGTGATGCACGTACGTCGCCAACTACTGCAACTGAGGTAGTTTGATTTTTACCAATTTCAGCTGGATCTACATCCATATGAATAATTTTTAGTCTCTTTTCAAATGCTTCAAAGGTTCCAACAGATCTATCAGAAAACCTTGTACCTATTGCCAATACACAATCAGCTTCAGTCATCATTTTGTTTGCCTCTGCGTGACCATGCATTCCAATTGGTCCCAAGGATAATGGATGATTCTCTGGAAACGCACCTTTTCCTTTGAAAGTAGTAACGACTGGAATCATAAGCAATTCAGCTATAGATTGAAGTTCTGCAAATGCAGATGAGATGATAGTTCCACCGCCAGCTAAGATAATTGGTCTTTCTGCACTAAGTAACATCTCAATTGCTCTTTCAACATTTGCCATGTCAGGATTAGTCCATGGATGATAACCACGAATTTTGAATTCGTCTGGAAAAATCATAGATGCTTCTTTTTGTTGTACATCTTTTGGAATATCAATAAGAACAGGTCCAGGGCGACCGGTTTCTGCAATGTAGAATCCTTTTCTAACTACCATTGGAATTTCATCAGGAGATCTAGGTTGAAATGCATACTTTACAGCAGGATTGGCCATTCCAATAATATCACTTTCTTGAAATGCATCTTTTCCAATCATTGCTACTGGAACTTGACCAGTAACTGCAATCATAGGAGAAGAGTCAGCTTGTGCAGTAGCAATTCCAGTTAGAATGTTAGTAGCGCCAGGTCCAGATGTGGCAAAACATACGCCAGGTTTTCTGCTGACTCGTCCAAATCCATCTGCCATATGTGCCGCAGATTGCTCATGTCTAACCAAGATGTGTCGAATATTACATCTAGCAAATTCATCATACATTGGAAGGTTTGCACCTCCGGGTAAGCCAAATACTTCTTTGACACCTTCTTTTTCCATAGCAACCATCAATGCTCTGGCACCTGTCATAGTTTCCATTTTATTCAATCAAATCAATCTCCATAATTTTAATGTGTTAAAACTCAGAGCACTTTTTACAGTACTAGATCAACTAGTAATAAGACACCCAATTTACCAGTTATCGTTGTGCTCATTGAAATTCAAATGTAACATACAACTGATAATTAATAAAGATTCTCAGAAAATTACTAGTGTTTTTTGACGTGTATAGTCCAGAAGACTTAAACTGATAATTTTTCATATTTGAAATAACGATTTTGTCTGAAAATGAAGAAATTATTAGAATAATTGAAGCACTGTTTGAATCAGGAAAGACAAAGGATTTTTCATCACTTAGAGACATTCATCTCAATGATTCTAGATTTTCAAGTTTTAGTGATTTGCCACCATATGATCTAAAAGATTTTCAAACCACAGTGGAATTAGAGGAACTAAAATTCATTAGTATTTCGGATTATGATTATCAAATTAAAAATCCAAAAATAAGTGTATTTGGAAATGCAGCTGTTGTAGCTTTGGAGTTAAATCAAAAAGGAATGCTAGTAGACAACAAAGCATACACAGGTGAACATATTTCAATTGAAGGTAGGGCAACTTTTGTGTTAGTTAAACAGCCAACATGGAAAATTGCACACATACATCTATCTAGAATAAATAATTAAAAGCTATTTTT
>JABFSW010000118.1 GCA_013140415.1 Nitrosarchaeum sp. | reverse complement strand
CTTTATGCCTAGTGATCATTAATCTAAATGCAGAATGATGAGTAGGTCAGCTGAAAATGGTGTAGAGAAATGACCTGGGGTATCTGACTGCATAACTGGTAACGTCACAATTACCTAAACATTAATAGTACGGTACCATACCGTACTATATGATTCAATGTGAATATTGTCCAAGAGGGTTTATTGACACAGCAATTGGACTAGCTGAAAAGACCTTTCATGAGTTACTTCATGAACCAGAAGTTGTCAACAAGTAACTCTTTACATTTTTTATTTTACACCTAACTTTTTTATCATCATATTTTATTATTATTAGATATGGCTACCAAAGAAACGAAGAAAACACACAAAGTTTCAGATAAAACAAAAAAGGTCATAAAACGTGAACCTACACCGGCTGCGATACTAAAGAAGGTAGCATCAGTATCAGATTCCAGCAAGGCACTACAAAAAGAAATCAAAGTAATGTCAAAGATTTTTGGGGATAATCAAAAAGTCCTCGTTTCGATGAAAGAAATGATTGACACATTAACTTCGACATTAGAAAGCATACAAAAACAATCAAAGCAAATAGACATTCTAGAAAATGACACACAGAAACTTTATGCAGGACTAAATCATGTAAGAACCCAATCGAATTTAGTTACAAAAATCAAGGATCAAACGGTAAGACTACAAGAAGAAGTAAACAAAATAAATGAATTACAAAAATCATCTCCAAAGACTCAGGAATTATCACGACAAGTAGAAGATAGCATGAATTCCATGAGAAACAATTCACAAATGATAATAAAAATAGCACAAAGAATTGACGAAGTAAGAGACGATCTTAGAAAAGTATCTGGAAAAACAGATTCATTTTTAGACATTGGTAAAGAGATGGATAATCTAAAAAATAGTGTTGAAGGAATAATTAAAAAAACAGGCAGCACTGAAGTGAGCTCTCAGGTAATTTCTAGCTTAAATCAAGAACTTGGAAAAATCAAAGACAATGTGAATTCAGCATCAAAACTGAGTTTAGAATTAGGTGCAATTAAAATTGCAATTGATGCGATTGCTGGAAAAGCCTCAAAAATGGATTCGTTAGGAGGGGTCATAGAGGGATTAAAACAACAGTTTGCCACAATTGCTGCAAATGTAAATTCTGCAGCGCTTGTAGGGGAGGGGTTAAAATCAGTTCAAGAAGATTTTTCAAATTTCAAAAAGAATGTATTTGAGAAAACAGGCAGTATAGAACAAAAAATTTCATCGGTATCAGATATTTTAAAACGACAAGATGCATCTACAGTAGAATTTCACAAAAAATCAGATAAAATATTTGAAGAGATGCAATCAGTCAAAAATGTCACAAACAAGGCATCCAAAGAATCATCAAAAGAAATGATGGCATTGTTAAAACTATCAGAATATCAATCAAACATAAGAATGCATTCAGAATCAAAGTATGGTGATGCAAAAGAGCTGGAAAACATGGCATCACAAACAGCAGAGATTGTAAATTTATTTGATAGATTATCAATAGAAGCAGGAGAGAAAATTCCACTACCACATGAAGTCAGGCAATGGGCAATCAGTAAAATTTTGGACTGTGCAGACAAATGGGAGATTAGATTTAGCGATATCTTTGCAATTTTGATAAATACAATTGGCAAAGACTTGCTAAAAGAATCAATCAGAATTCAACAGATTAGAGATATTTACGGCATTAGAGCTGTAGATGAAATACGAAATGAGTTGAATATTTCCTAAATGCCGGTTGCTTCATCAAATGCAGTTAGTTGATCTTTCTTTCGTTTTAGAGCCGCAAAGATTCCTAAAATTGCAGCTATCCACATAGTGCTAAATACAATATTAGATACGCTAACAAACATGTATGGTGTGGCATCCATAATATTTTGACGTATTGCGAAAGCACGTTCTCCAATGTTAGTCATGCCAGTTTGAAATGCAGCATTGTCTTCTGATATTCCAGAAATAGTCTCAGCATTTGCAATCATATTATCAACATCACGTTCTATTCGAAGAAAGCTTGTAGATTCGGTAGGAAATACCCAAACAGGGTTTTTACCTTCAGGTAATTTTTCCATAACGATTGCCAAATCTTGTTTAATTGCTGTTAAGTGAGTTTTAATCGAAACTGGATCAGCTGAACCAAGTATGCCATCTAGATTTCCACGTATTCTATCAAGAGGATAAACATCAGTATGATATCCATTGATTGCCATAAATCCTCCAAAAATAATAATTGCAACTACCCCAATCATTGAGAGTTGATATGTTCTTTTTGCCATTTTTTCTATCTTGGTTAAAACAGGAATATTGCCGGATTTAATTCTTTTAAATCTTGTATGAGAGAGGCTCATGTAGGAGATATAGAAAAAGCCAACAGTTTGTAACCCAATAATAGGTGCAAAAACAGGATTATTGGAAAATATTGAGATTAAAATTCCCATCAGTCCATAGATACCAAAAAAGATCTCAAGCAATGTAGTTTTTGTAAAAGGTAAATTGTATGCTTTATCTCTCCAATTATCTTCTTTGTTAACAATTCCATATTTTGGAGTTCTTAGGAATTCATTTTTCTTTCCAAAAACAGCATCAAACACAGCTACGCTATTATTTACAGACATTCCGGCATTGTAAACAAGTAATGCAGGCAAAATCTTTGCTTTTGATTTCCAAGATTTATGATACATACTTTGAATTATCACAATGTATGCACCAGGACCCATAGCAAGATATGCAGCAATTGTCAATGCAGGAATAAAACTAACAAGATAAAGATTCATGTTTGATGCTAAAAGTACAGGTAATGCAAGAAATTGTACCAACATTAATGGGTAAACAATATGACGTGTTAGTTGGACAAATGCTTGGATTTTTGCTTCTACTGAAACTTTACGTTTGATTACAATGTCTGCCAATAATTTAATTGCACATTGGATAGAACCTTTTGCCCAACGAAATTGTTGTCTTTTAGCTGCATTCATTTGAACAGGAAGTTCAGCATCAACTACAATATCAGGTAAAAAAACACATTTCCATCCTTTCATCTGAGCTCGATAACTTAGATCAAGATCTTCAACAAGAGTAGCAGTGTGCCATCCACCAGCATCTGCTATACAAGCACATTTCCAGATTCCGGCAGTACCATTAAAATTCATAAATAAATTAGAATTACTTTTAGCCTTTTGTTCAATTAAAAAATGAAAGTCAAGACTAAGTGCTTGTGCTTGAGTAATTGCAGAATAGTTTTCATTTACATGCCCCCAACGACATTGGACTAGTCCAATATTAGAATTAGAAAAGTGTGGAATTGCTCTTTTTAGAAACCAATTTGGGGGAATAAAATCAGCATCAAAAATTGCTACAAACTCTGTATCGGTAGTTTGCATTGCATGTTTCAAAGCACCTGCTTTGTATCCTTTTCTTGTACCACGTCGTATATGGTCAATTTGAAATCCTTGTTTTTTGTATTTAGCAACAACATCAGATAAAAGATCCACTGTTTCATCATCAGAATCATCTAAAACCATTATCCTCATCTTTTCTTTTGGATAATCCATCATACACACTGCATCAACTAGTCTCTGTGCAACATACTTTTCATTGTAGATTGGTAATTGAATAGTAACTGATGGAGTTCCCACATTAGCAGTAGAAAGAATTTCTTTTCGCTTTATTGAGAGATATGTCAGATAATAGAAATTACAGGTGTAAGCACTAATAATAATTGCAGATGCAATAAACAGATCAAAAATAAATTGAGTAAATGAATTAAGTGCCATTGTCTAGTTTCCCAAAATGCCTGGTCACTATTTATACTTGCAAAGTAATTTACTTATTTTTGCTCAAAGATCTTTATTGCTTGTGGTGGACAAACACCTTCACATGCAAGACAAAATATACAATCAGGCTCTTTTGACATGAGGGGTTTTTTCTCAGATCCAGGATTTCCAGGAGTGTTAAACCATTCATAGACTCCAACTGGACATGCTTCAATACATGCACCGTCTGCAATACAGATATCATAATCAACAGATACGAATTCTCCCCAAACACCAAGAATTCCATTGTTGATGCCTTTTCTACCCCAAGTCTTGATTGTGTATCCATTTGCATCAAATGGAATAGAGGGTTTCATTTTAGATTTGTAAGTAACATCGATTGGTCCTGGTTTTGCTCCATCTGGAATTTCAAATTCACCGCCATCATCTTCAGCAATTTCATCTGTAGCTTCAGTTGCTTTGGGTTTAGCATTAAGAACAATTTTTGCAAGAGGAGTAAGCTCTTCTAGTCTCTGTATTGCTCCAGAGTGATTAAGCTTCTCTGCTTTTGCAAGATAAGAAATCATCTTATCTGCCAAGATAGTATTACGTAAGATAGTATCAATAACCATTTTTGCAAAATGATCTGCCTTTTTTCTATAATCTTTAACCCAGTTTGGGTCGCCAAATTTTTCAATTGGAAAAATTTGATAAATAAT
>JABFSW010000022.1 GCA_013140415.1 Nitrosarchaeum sp. | reverse complement strand
GATAATGATTCACATCAATGATGTTATCCAAGAATCTAGTTGTCTTTCTGATTGTTTCTTCATATCTTTGCCAATCAAACTCGTATTCTCCATCAGCCTTTCTTTTTACAAGATTCACCAAATTGATGGAACCGAGGTTGCATGATTCGTATGGATACAGACTCTGTTCACCGCATGGATTTGTAGCTCTTAGTGGAGATTGTCTTGCTTTGGCAAATACATTGTATTTGTTAATTTGATCAAAGAAGATCAGTCCAGGCTCTGCACTCTTCCATGCAGACATGGCTATCAAATCAATTAATTGATGTGCGCTGATTTCTCTTACTGGTTTTCTGTCACGTGGACTACGTAACATGTACTTGCCATCATCTGTGTTTACAAGTGCATTCCAAAAATCTTCCCATATGCCTACACTGACATTAAAGTTCTCTAATACACCAGGCTCGGTTTTATTTGTAATGAATTTTTCAACATCAGGATGCCAAGCTTCAATGATTCCCATGTTAGCTCCTCTTCTTTTTCCACCTTGTTTTACAACTTCAGTTACGGTATTGATGATATTCATAAAAGAGACTGGACCTGATGCTACACCAGATGTTGATGCAACAATATCGCCTTCTTCACGAAGATCAGAATAGTTGATTCCAACTCCTCCTCCAGATTTGAAAATTAGTGCTGCATCAGAAGTTGATTTCATGATTTGTTCCATATCATCGGGCATACCAAGAACAAAACATGCAGAAAGCTGACCCAATCTACCACCGGCATTCATCATTGTTGGTGAATTTGGCAGGAAATCTTGTGCAGTCATCAATTCAAAATATTCTGTGATCTTGTCTGCATAGTTATCAAATTTTTTGGCTGCAAGTAATGTCAGAAGATCTTTAAAGTTAACTTTCATCTGACCTTTGTTTGCAAGTGTTACATAGTGGTTGATTAAAGATCTAAAGTGCCACTTGTTGAGAAAGTATTCTCCAATCTTGAATTTGTAATCAAAATTATCTAATTTCTCAAGATATGTACGTGCTTCTTCAGTATTTTGGGTAATATTTCCAGATTTATCAAATACTTGGGCATCATATAGAATATCGCCAATTCCAACTAGAATTGCTACTCTTTCAAACATTTGAGTTGGAGATTCAGTGATTTCATTTTTACTATTTCTGAAAAGATATCTAGATGCCAAAACCCTCAAGCAATTTAGATCAAAATTCTTTGAGACAGTATCTAAAGATTTTGTGTTTAAGACTTTCATTTTTTCGTCTCTTAATTTTCTCCGTTCATGTCTGTAAACGATATACGCCTTTGCAATGTCGCTGTTACCGCAATCGATAAGGGTTGATTCCACAATATCTTGAATATCCTCAACAGTGGGAGTTCTAGAACTTGTGAATCCTTGTTCGACTAATTTTTGCACGACTTTATTTGCAAGTTGATCGGCTAGCGCACGGTCGGCTTTAGAGGTGGCTGCCAACGCTCTGAATATAGCGTTTGAAATTTTATCTTGATTGAAAGCCGTTACAGCGCCACTGCGCTTACGGATCTCATTGATAGTACTTTCTATTTGTGATTTGTCCAATTATAATCTCCCCGCAAGAGGTTAGAAAGAATACGGTATAAATGATTTGGCAGTATTTTCTGAAATTTCAGTTCAAAAATATTGACAACGGTCCAATTGATGTTGTAGTGGTTTTTCTGATCAAACAGTCATGAATTCAGTACGATGATCGCATAAAAAATTTACAGTACAACCATTAGTGAATTTTTGTTAGCTCATACTGTTTATGATCTTGTATATAGACACTTAAAGAAGTCAATATAGTCATTAACTTAGGAGCGAGCACTGTTCTGATCAGATAGTCATAGATTAAGAACTATGATCGTATGTCTGAAACTGATTAAAATATTTTCTAAAATGATCGGAGATAGTTTTTGATTTACGAATTTCAGATTACATATGAAGACTTACACTTTGGACACTTGTCTACAAAGTGTTCATCTTTGAATCCACATTCACCACAGAGTGCTACTTTCTTTACAGGCTTGAATGAAGATGTTAGTTCTGCTGCTTTCTCAATTGATTTTTTTATATCAATTTGAGTGGCGTTTTGATCAATATCAAGTCTGACTAGTAAACCACCATTGAGTAGTTTAGATAGTTTATTACATTCAGATATAATCTCGGTTTTACTTGTGTAATCGCTTATTTCAGAGGCGTTAAGAACTATTCCTTGTGAGTAAGAGTCACTATCCATAGAACTAAGAGCAGAATTTTTACCATATTTCTCACCATCTAGGTTTGCGAATCGGATAGATCCCTCAGTCTCAGTCATGGATATAGCCACAGTATCTCCTAGCTCTTTGCCTTTTTTAGCCGCAACATCAACTGCAGTTTCTATTACTTTATTGAGTATCTCTCTTCCTTCCTTATTATCTTGGAATCCAAGAATATTGAAAACAGATTCCTTTAGGCCTACGAGATTAACAATAAGTGATACAGAACTTCTTTGCATGTATTGTGTATTCTTTGCAAGAATTGGATTTAGTCCTCTTCTAGTAAGATCAGAAATATCTTTTTTTCTTAATGCCATGGAAGATAATGCGGGTTTCATAAGTAATGCAAGTCTAGCTCTAAAGTATGTTTCATCTTTATTGGATTCAAATGCAAGTCTTGGAAGATTTATTGAAACAGATTGTAGTGTTATTGCAAGTGGGCCAGAATTTTTAGCTGTACCATTTGTAATGCCATAACTAGACACTTCACCTTTTGCAAACATCACTTTTCCACCAATTGAAATTATTTCTGCTAATGCTTCGGAAACATCAGTAACTTTTCCTTTATCGAAGTCTACAATTAAACCAATTTTTGGAATTGGAGTTATCTTTGTGTAATTCTTGTATGCATTAATTATTGCGTTAACAATTTTTAGATCAGAACCTAACTGAAGTCTAATTGAAACATTAGTGGCTCTTCTATTGTATTTTGATGTGGTAGATGCAGTAGCAAAGGCATCTGTTAGTTTTTGTTCAAGTTCTGGAATGTTCTTTGAATGTTTTGTAAAGAGTGGAATCAATCCATCAAGTACAATTTCTTGCGAAGCTTCTTTGGAAAGTAATGATATGATTATTGACAAAGAAGATGTAATATCATCAATTGATTTTGAAGATGTGATTCTGGATACATCAAGATATTTTCCACCAAGAATAACTCCATCTTCAATCAGTTCTTTTACATTAACAAATATGGTATCAGGTATCATTGACCAAATTCCTGGATTTGAAATGTGCATATCACCAGAAAGATGTGAATCAGCAACATCTTTTGGTAATACATTTGTGAGTAAATGTTCTGCAAACATTTTCTGACCAGTATTGAAAAGTAGGCCTTCTGCGCCATTATCTACATTATCTAGATTTGTGAGCATTTCTTGAATGTCATATACAGGCAGGCCTAGGCGTGCTAGTTTATTGCGGTATTCCTCATGACCATGTTCTAAAAGAACAGAATTCACCATTTCCCTGATAAGTGATCCAGTAAGATAGGTTGTTTGATATTTGTAAATTCTATTTTCAACTTCTTCAGTAATTTTTTGAGCCAATTCCAATGGAAGACTACCTTCACGTACAAGTGATTGAATAATTTTATGTGAATTGAATTCTTCAATTGATTCATGTGATGTTCTAACATACATCTTTCCACTTTCAATAATTGATCGTTCTTCAATTTGTCTTGCCAAGCTTAAGACAAGTTTTCCAAGATTTGTAATTGTATAACGTCTTTCAGATATATTTAGTGCTACAAGAGATTGTCTCAATAATTTTCTTAGATGATATGCAAATTTACCACTCTCTTTTTTGGATTTGAATCCTGCTAGTGATTTTAATTCAGAATAGGTTAATGGGCCCTTTGAATTTAAAATTCTTAGAATATCTATTCGGTTTGGACTTGCCATTACAGAAAAGATCATTCGTACACGTTTTGATGTAGATTGAAGAATTCCGCTTCGCTTTGGCTCTTCTAGTTCTTCATCTAATTCCATACTATTTCACTAAAAAAGGAGTAAATAAGACTTATGACTAGATTGTTTTTAGATCAGTTTTCTCATTAAAATAAAATTTAGATATTATTGTAATATTACAACTGTACAAAAAAATAAAAATTTATAAAGATTTTTAGATCTTAGATCAGTTTTCTTGTACATCCAGAGAAAATTCAGATGTTGACAATTTTTGGCCACATGACGGACACTTTCCATTATATGGATTCATCACATCTTTTATAGCTTTTAGCATTTTTATGTTAGCGATCTTTTCTCCACATTTACCACATGTAATTTCTACAGACATCAAAGTGATCATCTTTACAAAATTATTAAGAAATGATTATGATTTTTTTTAATAATTCAAACAAATAATTTTACTGTTTTTCGATGATAATACCACGTTCATCAAAACCAGTGATTTTTGCTCTAGTTCCAACTGGAAGATCTTTAGGAG
>JABFSW010000162.1 GCA_013140415.1 Nitrosarchaeum sp. | reverse complement strand
GTTCCATTCTACATGGACATACATCTTCATTAATGGTTGAACTAGTTGGACAAATGAAAGATAATCTACTGGTAGATTTTTGAATAGCAAAAAAAATCATAAAAGAAGTTGTTACAGTGTTTGATCATAAATTTTTCATTAATAGAAAATATCTAAAAAAAGAAGATGATTCTCACTATCAGATTCAATTTGATGGACCAAAAGGGATGTTTGATATTCAAGTTCCAAAAAATACAGCATATCTTTTAGAAGGAGAAGCTACTGTTGAAAATCTTTCAAGTGAAATTATTAAACTGCTTGCTCCAAAATTACCTCAAAATGTAGAAGCTGTTGGAGTTTACATTTACGAAGGATACAACAAAGGTTCGCATATTATTTCAAACATTTCAAGATAATTAAGAAATGGAACCAAAAATTGAGGAAAAAGCTTGGAACCCAGAGTTAGAAAAAGAAATTCTCAAACAGTGGACCAATGAAAAAATTTATGAATTTGTACCAAGAGAAGATAATTTTACAATAGATACACCTCCACCCTATCCATCAGGTAGACCATGGCACATAGGTGCAGCAGCACATTATTCTCAAATTGATATGATAGCACGTACTGCAAGGATGGCTGGAAAGAATGTATATTTTCCAATAGGAATTGATAGAAATGGTCTTCCTGTAGAAATTTACACAGAGAAAAAACACAACATCAGAATGCGTGAAACTGAAAGAGGTGAATTTCTAAAATTATGCAGAGCTGCATTAGATGATTTAGAAGACGAAATGATATTAATCATGAAAAATTTAGGAATCAGTGGAGATTTCTCCAATTATTATAGAACAGATTCTGAAGAATACAGGACATTAACACAATCTACATTTATTGAATTGTGGAAAAAAGGACAAGTGTATCTTGCAAATAGACCAAATAATTACGATTGGGTTTCAGGTACAACTATTGCAGATGCAGAAATTACATATGAAGATTTACCAACTAAACTAGTTTATATGAAATTTCAGATTAAAGATACTGAGAAAGAGATAATCATTGCAAGTACAAGACCAGAACTTCTTTGTGCATGTAAAACCATAATTGTGAATCCAGAAGATGAGAGATATGCAAAATATATTGGGAAAAAAGCGATCGTGCCAATTACTAATGCCGAGGTTGAACTAAAAACACATCATTCAGCTCATCAAGAATTTGGTTCTGGTGCAGTTATGGTATGTAGTTACGGCGATCAAAACGATGTAGCATTATTTAGAGAACTAGAACTGGAAGAAATTGTTGCAATCGGATTAGATGGAAAAATGACAGAAGCTGCAGGGAATTATGTCGGATTGAAACCAAAACAAGCACGGGCAAAAATTATTGAGGATTTAGAAAACAAAGGGCTGGTAGAAAAAATTGAAGACATTATTCATAGAACTCCAGTATCTGAACGAAGTAAAAATCCAATTGAGATAATTCCAATGGAAGAATATTATCTAAAACAAAAAGAATCAATTGAAAAAATGAAAAAACTAGGAAAGGAAATTACATTTTATCCTGCAATGCATAAGCAGATTCTGATGAATTGGCTAGAATCCATCAATATTGATTGGCCAATATCAAGAAGAAGATACTATGGTACTGAAATTCCTATTTGGTATTGCAAAAATTGTTCTGAACCTCATGTACCTGAGCCTGGAAAATACTACAAGCCATGGATGGAAAAATGCCCAATCAATCAGTGTTCTAAGTGTAAAACTACTGAATTTGTAGGTGAAGAGAGAACATTTGATACATGGATGGATTCTAGTGTTTCACCTCTTTTTATCAGTAAATTTAACAAAGATCAAGAATTTTTCAATAAAGTGTATCCCACTACAATTCGTCCTCAAGCAAAAGATATTGTGAGAACATGGTTATACTATACACTTCTAAGATGTGAACAACTTACTGGAAAGAAACCATGGTCAGAGGCATGGATCATGGGATATGGTCTTGATGAAAAAGGAATGAAGATGAGTAAGAGTAAAGGAAATGCAATTGATCCTTTACCAGTAATTGAACAATTTGGTGCAGACACTTTTAGATTTTGGAGCGCGAGTGAGATTAATCATGGATATGATTTTAGATGTAATGAACAAAAAATTGAATCAACAAAAAAGTTTCTCAGTAAACTATGGAATGTTTCTAGATTTTTGTCTAGCTTCCCAGTAATTGAATCAGGAACTCCAACAACCACGGATAAATGGATATTATCTGAATTAGATGATTTAATCAAAGAATGTAAAAAAGGATATGATGAATATAATTTCTTTATTCCTGCAATCGCAATTAGAGAATTTACTTGGAATCTTTTTGCTGCACATTATATTGAAATGGTTAAAGCAAGAGCGTATGGAATTGGTTTTTCAGATGAAGAAAGAGACGGTGCAATATACACATTACATAAAATATTATCAACCATTTTAAAATTATTAGCACCAATTATACCATTTATCACGGAATACCTTTGGAAAACTTTGTATTCAACAGAGAGTATTCATAAACAACATCAAGTAGAAACAGAATCAAAATACAATCAAGATAAAATTACAAAAGAAATAACAGAATTTAATTCCAAAGTATGGAATGAAAAAAAGACAAAAAATCTTTCATTAAAGGATTCAATCACGATAACAATTCCAGAAAGTCTAGAATCTTTCAAAAAGGATTTGAAATCTATGCATAATTTAGCTGATAATTGAGCCTAAATCACACATGTATAATCCCATTTGTAATGAGATATTGAATTCCAGAAACAAATTCAGTGTCTTCGATTAACCCATCTGCCCACCATCCGGCATTATTTTTAATCCACGATGGAATATCTTGGTGTGTAGACTGTCCTGATTGAGTTTGAGGAATAGTTATTATTCCCTCTTTGATCAAATATTGAATTCCAGAAACAAATTCAGTGTCCTCTATAAGATCAGTAGACCACCATCCGGCATTATTTTTTACCCAATCTGGAATTTTTATTTCAGTATTTGAGATGAATTGATTTAGTGCATGTGTTCCAATAATTTCAATTACAGAATCTCCACTAAAAAATGGAATCATTAAAGTTCTAGAGTTTGAATCAGATTCAGATTCAACGTAATCAGTTTCAAACCCATCTACTAAAATGAAAAACATGTCATCAGATAATTCAAATTTTGCGTCCAAAAGATCTCTAGGAATTGTAATTTCTACAGTTCCATCATCTTGAGTAGTCATAGTAATAATTAATTCAAAAAAATCAGGGTCTAGAAAAATAGATTCAATTTTAGCATTATTAATGTCATATTTGACATCATGTGAATCCATAGAAACAACACCAGTATCAGCAAGTGAATATTGAATAGATGAAGAAATTAAGATAAGAGAAAAGATGAAACTAAACATAAAAAGAAAGTTATTATTTTTCATCATTTATCACTAGTTGAAATTCCATCTTCAAGTATAATGGTAGAGTTATTTCCAGTGATAGTTTTTTCTGAAGTTGAAACTATTTTACTTAGAGTTGCAGTTCCATTAAGAAACCACGAATCAGAAATCTTACTTTGTGGACCAATAATTGAAACTCGTGATTGTTCAATTTTGTTAATAGGAATATTAGCATTTAGAAAAATCTTTAGTGTAGTATGAACTTCTTCTAACACGTCATTTTCTAAAAATGCTACAATTACAAGAGAGTCTTTGGCACCAGATTCTCCAGAAGATATGGTTCTGGCTTTCCCAAATCCACAATTATAGGTAATTTCGTCAACAGTAATTTCACATTCGTCTAATTCTAATTTGAGATTAGATTTACTTTTATCATATGTGATAAAATTCATTTTTCCAGTCATGGAAGATGTTTGTGATTTATCATTTATCATAGAAGCATTTACGAAATCAAAAACTAATTCATATGTTTCAACATAAGTAAAAGCGGTAGTTTTTTCTCCCATGTATGTTCCATTATTGATTTTATCAAGAATATTTTTGGTTCTTGAATCTAATTTATCAGATTTCGTCATTAGTTTTTTTTGAATTTCTTCAGATTTTTTAATTAATTTTTCTTCAAGCTGTTTAGATTTTTGAGAAAATTTTTCTTGATCATCAGTTATATTTTTTTCAACTTTCTTTTGAGATTTTTCTTTAATTTCTTTTAACTTTTCTTCATATTCTTTTAATTTTTTTAATTGTTTTGCTTCAAGGTTTTTTCTATGAATCTCAAGTTCAGCTTTTTTCTGTTCTAGTTCTTTTTGTTTCTCTTCTGATTTTGCTTCTCGATCAGCTTTTTTCTGTTCTAGTTCTTTTTGTTTTTTATAAGCTTCAGAATCATCACTGCTTACATAGAGATTTTGAGCAAAGGCATCATCAATAAGAAATAATCCAAAAGTACCACCAATCAAAATAGTCATCAAAATACTAACTAAGATAAAATTCGTTTTCATTTTAAAAAATCGTCCAAAGTGGAGTTAAAAAGAATTGCTGATAACTTGTATTCATATTGGCTAGTTT
>JABFSW010000169.1 GCA_013140415.1 Nitrosarchaeum sp. | reverse complement strand
ATGTTAGAGCATACATCTGAATACATCTTTGCAAGACCATATGCGTTTGCTTCAATTCCTGCAGCTTCCATGTATTTTGCTGCTGGTCCACTAATGGCTTTATCTCCAATGAGTGGACTAACTGCAACAACTTTCTTTTTAATTTTTGAAAGCTCTTTTCGAATTCCTTTGATTTGTAACATTGGACCAATAGATGTTAGTGGATTTCCTGGTGCCAAAATTACCATGTCTGCATCATGAATTGCATTTACTGCTTCAGGATTTGGACGTGCTTTGTCTGCTCCGATATATTGAATTCCTTCAACTTTATCTCTTCCACGATGTTTTACCCAATATTCTTGAAGATGTAATTCTCCTTTGTCTGTGATTATTCTTGTTTCTATGCTGTTATCTGTAACTGGAATGATATTTGCGCTGACTGCAAATTTCTCACACATCCATTTTGTAATGTCACTCAAATTTTTACCGTTTTTTAGCATGTTTGTTCTTATCAAGTGAGTTGCGGCATCTCTGTCCCCTACTCTAAACCATGTCTCTTCTCCAAACACTTCCATCTGTCTTAAAAAATTGAATGTGTCTTTTTTGATTCCCCACCCTCTTTCTTGATCTAGTAAATCTGCCAGACCGTAAACAATAGTATCAATATCTGGACACACGTATAATCCATAAAGCCAATAATTGTCCCCTACGTTACTTACTACATTGACTTTGGATTCTTGAGCTACTAATCCTCTGACTAGTTTCACCGAACCTGTCCCACCTGCTAGTACTGTAATCATTCCATTTTCTCCTAAAACTCTAAAACCATTTGCTGTTACTCCATATTACTTTTTCAGAAATTCCCGATCTAGTTTTTGAGGATAAGTTTATTACTAATTGACTGTCGATTTTATTCGTGTCTAGGACTGTATTTTTAGCAGTTTTGATTGCTGGTTTGTTTGTAATTGGTTCAGGTTCTTCTGTTTGGGCAGCACAAGTAGACGCTAAAATTAATCCTAATAGCGATACATCTCCATTTTCTTATAATTATCAGAAAACTATCTTTATTGAATATCCAAACGGTGGAAAAATATTTGATGAATTACATGAGAAAGAATGGACAGTTACTGGCACTGCAGATGCATCAAATCCTGGAGTTCAACAACTAATTGCAAGTCTTAATCAAAAACTTCAATCTGATGGAAGCCATGCAAAAATATCTGATCTAAATGTAGCTTATGATTTTCATCTTAAAGGCAGAAATCTTAACACTTCTGTCGATTACAAAGTAGTTCTAAAAGGCACACTGACTGATTATGTAATTACAAAAGACCAAGTTCGTACTTTAGTTGATATGGGTTGGAGAGGAATGAGCACTAATGACTCTGTTGTAATTGATGGTGTAGAAATTAATTTACCTATATCTTTGTTAAAAGACCAAGAACCTGCAGTCTATGATATTCTTGCAGGAACTGAGGCCGATTCAATATTATCAAAAGGTCTCATCAATGCAGATTATATTTTAGAACAACCAATGACCAATTGGCACTTTTTATTTGATCCTACTGGAGTTACTTCCGATGCTGCTACATTTGGAATAGACGAGTCTATCTCTGGATTTGTTGTATCTAGCTGGACAATGGGTGAAAGTAGTCTCAGAGAAGGACGACAAGTGGAAAGAGTTTTTGAGGCCCCTGTCTCTGCTGATCAAAATTATGTAGTTAGAAGTGTTCAATCATCTGATCAGGGAAATATTGCTGCAATTGGATTTGGTGCACTAGATGTACTTGATGGTTTAGAAATTGCAGGAATTACACCAACTCCTCCAGAAGGTTACCAGACAACTTCTACCGGAGACTTTCCTGTGATGATAGTTTATGGCATGGCAGGAATGGCTGCAATTGGTGGTATTGCATTTTTCATCTTTAGTAATAGAACATTAAAGAATCAAACAATTGGTCAACAAGGAATTGATCCAAGTAGATTAGTAAGTTATCAAACAAGTGCATCTTCTGGTGGTTATCAAACTAATAGGGGAGAAGCACAGCTTGCTGACACATCTGATTATACACAAACTAGAAGTGTATATGAAGACCAAAAACAAAGCCCACCTCCAGCCATTGCTAGCAATAAGGAGGAAGCAGCATGTGGGTGTGCAGCATCTGCAGAAATTGGTTCTGAATGTGACTGTGAAATACATGGTTCATGTTTATGTGATGCAACATGCAGATGTAATGCTAGTCTTTGTAAAGAACAAGCTAAATCAATGAGTTAATCTCTTCAAAATTTAAAATATTTTAAAAAATTTATGTGTGCTGGGAGTAACCCTCCTTCTGTTTTCACGATATTACGCTTTGCAGCCTACCTGAACTTGGTACAGGATCCTATAGTTCTGTTTGGCTTTGCTCCATGTGGGGCGTCTTTTTCATTCCTTCTCTGGAAATCTCAGGTTTTGCCATCATTGTGCGCCAGGTTGGATTATTTTCTGTTCCGTTGCCAATCATCTCTGATTATCCATCTCCGGATCACATTTCCTGTATGGAGGGAGGAGTTTCCTCTGCCGTAGCAGTGTATCGTGCTCCAGCTCACACATGTTAGTTATATTTTTGATTTAATTTGAAGATTGTCTTTCTGGTTTCTTGCTTGTTATAAACAACGTTGCAAATCTATGTCTATTTTCTTATTTCTCAATCTTGTTTTTACTTTTTACCAAGTTGAATAATTGTCTAACTGCTAATTTTGGATGATGTGCTGCCAATTTTATCACACTTGCTAATCCAAAATCTGCTTTAATAAAATCTAAAAATTCCTCAGGTTTTAATTCCTTGATTATGTCTAATTCCCTATCCCATTCTTCATCTGATAATCCAATCCATCTATCTTGAACTTTTCCTGCAGATTTGATTTTTGCATAAATGTCTTTTTTCCACTTTTCCTCATATGGATACAATGCAATTTCATCTGTTTTTCCTAATTTTATTGCATTTGATGCTATTTTTCCCGCAACTCTTCCAAATTTTATTGCATATCTTATTCCTTCTAATACTAATGGATTAGCTTGACCTGCTGAATCTCCTACCAAAATCAAATTATTGTATACTGTTTTTCTTGATAACCCGTCGTTTGGAATCAATCCATAATGAAATTCAATAGGTGTAATTTTTCCTAACTTACTGATTGGACCAATTTTTGAGTCCATCAACTCTTTTAATCGCTCTGTAGGGTCTACTTGTGATTCTGGTTTTCCAACTCCAACTCCTATTCTTACAATATTTTTTCCTACAGGAAAAATCCATGCATATCCTGCTGGAGAATATTTCTGACCCACCATGAGCCACCATGTTTCTTGATCTACATTTTCAGCTCTTACTTCGTATTCTGCACCTGCTCCAAATCTCTCCCACTGTGTTACAAACCCCATAGCTTTGGAAACTGTTGAAGAAAATCCACTTGCATCAACGATAACTTTGGAATGAAATATCACCTCTCCTTCCTTGTTTGTTCCACTTACTCCAATAATATCTCCATCTTTATTTTTTATCACATTATTGATGTTAGTTTTGAGAAAAATATCTGTACCTTCATTTTTTGCCTGCTCTGCTAACCATCGATATGTTTTTCTTACATCTAAAACTGCAGCTTGTGGAATTGTATCCCTAATTGTAACTTCGTTATTTGGTGAACAAAATGAGTAATTTTTAATCGGATTATAACAGTCATCTGGAATGCCAAATTCTTTTATGTTTTGTATCCATGTAACTCCGCTGGTTCTAACTGACTGTGCAATTGTTTCTTCTTTCTCTAAAAGTGCAACCTTAATTCCATTTTTTGATGCTTCATATGCTACTGACGAGCCTGCTGGACCCCCTCCTACTATTACTAAATCATAATGATACTCTGTTGCCAACTTCTTTGCTTTGTTGATCCTAGAATATAATTTTGAGGTAGTTTTATGTTCTGATTTGCCCTAGATTATTTTTTTAAAACTGGTGTTCCAGATCCGTCATTTTCTCTTTCCGAATCAAATGTACTCATATGTGCTAGATCTCTATGCATGAAGCTATGGTCTTCACCCATTTTTTTCCTACAGAATTTTCCATGTACTGTTTGTTCTATCTTTAATGTATCTTCATTTTCATGAAATAAGCGCTTTCCACAATCTGGACATATTAATTCTGGCATGAAAGTTATTTGTATCAAATCTATTTAGATGTTTCAGAAATAACTTTAAAAATTTATTTTATTATCTTGTTTTTTAAACCAAAACTTTAGATGTTTAATCCATCTGTGTTTGTTTAATGTCCGAGTCTGATGTTACTTCTTTTGCACTCTGGTCTGTAATCACTGTAATAATTATGGGGATTACTGCTTTTAGCTACAAGTCTTACAATAAAAGAAAAAATAAGATTACTTCATCTTGAAAAATTCAAACAGAATTATCCTTCTGAAGCTGTTTTTCCACCATCTACATTGAGTACAATGCCTGTAATCCAATTTGCCTCATCTGATGCTAAGAATAATACTGCATTTGCAACATCTATTGGTTCACCAATTCTTGCTAGCGGCAATCTTTCTTCTAGAACTTTTCTTGCTTGAGGATCATCAAGATATGGTTTTATCATACCTGAATTGATAATTCCTGGATTTACACCATTACATCTGATATTTTTTCTTGCATATTCCACTGCAATTGATTTTGTGAACATTGTTATTGCTGCTTTTGTTGCCGAGTATACCGCCAAATGAACTCTTGGTATAGCTCTTTCACTTGAGATTGAACCAATGTTTATGATAACTCCTTTTTTAACATCTGACATTTTATTTAGTACAGATTTTGTCATGTGAAAAACTCCAAACAAATTGATGTCAATTAATTTTTTAATCTCAGAATCTGCCATTTCATGAAAGTGAACTGGATCATTAATTGCACCTGCATTATTAACTAAAATATCTATTTTCCCATATGTGGCCATAATTTGATTAACTGTTTGCATTACTTGAGATTCATTAGTCAAGTCACACGACATAGATGCCGTAGATTTTTCATTTCCTATCTCTTTTCTGGCTTTTTCTAATCCTTCTAGTTTTCTTGCAATGAGGATCACTTTGGCTCCTTCTTCTACAAATCTTTTTGCTACCCCTTTGCCGATGTCACTTGATGCACCCGTAACTATTGCTACTTTATCTTTTAATCGCACATGGTAATTTTATTGGTGTATCTTATAGAATTTTTGGTAAAATGCAGTCATATTTTTTATTTGTTATGCTGAGAATTGTTTTTTTTGATATATGCTAAAATCCCTGTATAATCTATATCTCCAAATCCTTTTTTGACTGCCTCTTTGTATATTTCTTCAGCTTTTTTGATCATTGGTAATTTGATCCCAAATGATTTTGCAGTGTCAGTAATGGTACTGATATCTTTTTTCAAATTTACAAGGGTAAATGTTGCATCAAATTCATCTTGTATCATCTTGTATGCTTTATTTTCACTCATTCCAGTTTTAAAATAAGTTGAATTCAAAATATCTAGAAATATCTTTGGATCTACGTTTGCACTTTTTACCAATGTGATTCCCTCAGAAAGAGCAAGTGCAAGCATTGTTATTTGAAGATTCATTGCAAGTTTGACTAGATGAGCTGTTCCATCTCCTCCCAAAAAAAATATTTTGTTTGCTATTTTTTCAAAAACATTTCTAAATCTATCAAATGTCATTTTATCTCCAGATGCCATCAATACTAATTCTCCAGTAATTGCCACATTTGGTCCTCCCATAACTGGTGTGTCTAATTTAATTATTTTATGATCTAGAAATTTTTTTGAAATCTTTTTTGACTCTACTGGATTTATGGTACTCATATCTGCAACTGTCAGCCCTTCGTGCTTTCCTTCAATGATTCCATTTTTTCCAAATGATACTTCTTTTACGACATCTGCATCTTTTACAACTATGATTATTAATTCTGAATTTTCAGCTACACCTTTTGGAGAATCTACAACTTTTGCACCGTTATTTTTTAATTCATTTGTTTTTTCTTTTGTTCTGTTGTATACTGTTAAATCAAAACCTGATTTCAATAAATGTAATCCAACTGCATTTCCAAGCATTCCTGTTCCGATAATTCCAATTTTTGTCATCTTTCTTTTCTCCTGTTTCTGTATTTTTTAATGTCGCTCTTCATTTTTTATCTCCCATTGTCCATTGCCAAATCTTGATGCTTCAAATTCTAACTGCCCTACTGTCTTTTCATCTTTTCTAACCTTTGCGTAATCAAATTTTTTCATTCGGAATAACTTTTCTTTTGGTTTGTATCCTCCTTCTATTACTTTGATCTTGAATCTTTTACTTGCTTTGTTGATCATTTTTCTTGCAATCTGTACATCTCCAATCCATGAAAACATTTCAAAGTCTCCAAAATTTTTTGTAGTTACTGTATATCCATACAATCTTGCCTCAAATTTAGATCCTTGATCTTTGGATTGTTGATTTAGCCATGTAACTACTTCTTCACCGTATCCTTTTTCCACACCGAATGTCTCTGAATCTCTCATCTATGAAAAATGATTATTTCAAACCATAATAATCATTTTCAAATATTTGTTAAACTAAAATATTGATTCTTTCACCACACTTTATGCTTACAATTGATTGTAGAGATGTGGCATCTATAAAGAGTGAATTAGTCGTTTATGTATCAGATCAAGTTGCCGCAATACCTACTTTGAAGATTCATGAGTTTATGTTGTCTTCATTAAATGATGAAAAAATTGACAAAAACGTGGTGATAACTGCAATCAAAGAATTCCTAGAGTCAATTGGTGAGGGACGAAATTTTGCTGTGATTTCTAGTAATGATATCATATCGATTAAATCTATTTCAGGAAAAACCATCGAACGAAATCCTTCCCCACCATCTGAGTTGTTTTCATGTACTCATTGCGGATTTGTCACTAGCTATGAAATAGAACTTCAAAACCACATGAAGATACACTATCTGTGATTTTTTTTGTCTATCATCTATAACATGTGTCTGTTTTAATTTCTAAAATGTTGTGCATCTAGTAAAAACTAATAATTTAGAATCATGTATGAACTTTTTTTAGATATGATTTTCAACAAGATCTTTATAAGTTCTAACTATAAAAAACACTAGTGGTAAAATTACCTAAAAACAATATTTCAAAGGTTTACTGCACAAGATGTGATCTAATATTTGATTCTAGAAAAACATTTGAGAAGCACCTAATCAAACATTCCTCCAATATATTATGTGAGACATGTCCAATTGATACTGCTATTTCCAAATTTGTAAATCTTTTTAAGAGAAAATCCTCTCATAATTTGGAATAAGTTTTTTAAACAATTTTTCAAGACTTGATTTATGAATAAAAAAGGAATTTTAGTTGGTATTGTCATCTCTATAGTTATCATAAGCGTAATTGTGGTCTATTCTTCATCTTCTGTTGAAACTGAGAATCTTGATACAAGAACTCATGGGATTATTTCTACTGCAATGGGCTCGTCAATATTGGGAAACACATCTGCCCAAATCACAATAGTGGAGTTTGGTGATTATCAATGTCATCAGTGCTATAATTGGTTTCATAATACAAAATCCACTGTGTTTCAAAATTATGTTGATACTGGAAAAGTTAACTTTGTCTTTATGGATCTTGCTTTTTTGGGAATAGATTCGCCAAAAGCAGCTCAGGCATCTTACTGTGCTGAAGATCAAGGAAAATATTGGGAATATCATAATCAACTGTATACTGCTCAAGAATCTCAAATAGATAATGGTTGGGCAAATTCTGAACGACTAAAAGCATTTGCATTTAGTTTGGGCCTTGATGTGGAATTATTTGATAGTTGTCTTGATTCAGGAAAATATGAAAAAAGAGTTCAGTATAATATTACAGAAGCAAAAAAATTAGGTGCAAATGGCACTCCTACATTTTTTATTATAGGTCCTGACGGACAACAGCAAAAACTTGTTGGTGCACAACCATACTCTGTTTTTAAACAAGTATTGGATTCAATGATTTAGTATGGTACAAACTCTGAAACTTGTATTTTCAAATCACTACTACATTGTCTTGTCAGTTGTTATTTTCACATTCATGTTAATTGGGTTGTTAATTCTGTCAGAGTATATTTTCTTGGACCCTTACATCGTTGGCCATATCTCACAAGGGACAGAATTTGGATTTGTGTTAATTGTAATTCTCTCTATATTGTCTGCTTTGGTAATTCCTATGAATGTTTATCGAATCAATATCTTGAAAAAATCAAAAGGAAAGATGGGTGGCAGTGTTTTTAGTTCATTTATTGGATCTATTGCTGGTGCTTGTAGTTGCGGTCCTATCGGTTTTGCTGTGGTTTCTACATTTGGTTCTGTAGGTGCTACCACTCTTGCATTTTTGACAAGTTTTGAACTTCCAATAAGGATTGGGGCAATTACATTATTGGCTTTTACATACTATGCTACCGTAAAATCACTTAAAATCGAATGTAAGGTTAGATAATAGAACAAATATTATTGGTTGGAATAACGATTAGGGAAAATAAATAAGGACTAGTCTAAAAAATAATAAATTGTGTCAAACATACACTAAAAGGGCAAATTTTTAAAACCTTGGAATCTATCTTGTAGTGAAATCAATAAAATTCATGACAATCATTTACATCCCAATTAGACCTGGTAGAAGAACTGCCGAATATGATGAATTAGACGATACCAAAGAATAACCCTTATTTTATCTGTAAAAATGAGTTTTCTGGAACGTTTAGATTCAAAAAATTCTCTGGCTGAATAATTTTTGCAAGTATCTCCAATCCTGTGATTGTTCTAATACTTGGTTTGCTAAAATAAGAATTTGCGTCTACTGCAAAAATCTTTTCGTTCTTGACAGCTTTCAACATGTTCCATGATTTGTTGTCTTTCAATGTTTTATTGTATTCTGATATTGTACGAAATGTGTCAAAGCCACATGGCATCATAATGATGATATCTGGTTCTGATTCTATGATCTCTGCAATACTTAGTTTTCTAGAGTGTTCCCCAATTACACTGATCATATTTTCACCTCCTGCGTCTTTGATCATTTCTGGTATCCAATGGCCTGCTGTAAAAAACGGCTCAATCCATTCTATTGCAAGAACTTTTAGTTTTGTCTTTGGCATAAATCTTTTTACATACTTTATTCTTTGTTGCAGAGATTCTGTGATCTTTTTTGCTTCATTTTCTTTCTCAATGATTTCTCCAATTTTGTTTACCGATTCTACTATTTCTTGTAAATTATGTGGATCCATAGAATGAATTATTGGCTTTTTTTGTAAAATTTGAATCGCCTTGTTAACTTGATTGGTATGTGCTGCACATGCTTCACATGTTTCTTGAGATATTATGAGATCTGGATTTGCTTCTAAAATATTTTTTTCATGTAACGTAAAAATCTCTTTTCCTTCACTTAATAATTGACACGTTTTTGCATCAATTTCTTTGCTGGATAATTCGTCTGAATTAATTACAGAACTAATAACACGTGGTTTTGTTTTTGCATTTTCAGGATATTTACATTCATGTGTGACTCCATACAACATGTCTTCTGCTCCAAATTCATATAACAATTCTGTAGCACTGGGCAAAAAAGAGACTATTCTCTTTACTGACATGTTTAATTCTTGGATTTGTTCTTTAAACGTCATACGTTAAGTTATGGTCAATTCTGCTGATTAGGCAACTTAATAGGCATATTTCAGGCACAAATTTCATTGTCTGACTCACAAAATATCCGAAGAGCAATCTTGGCAAAATGGCATGAGAATTTATCAAAATATGGAAATTTGTTTTCATCTGATTCTATTAGTGGTTCTAGCCCCCCGTCAGTGTTTGTAGGGTCATACAACTATCCCAAAGTATTCGTAGGACCGATGGTTCCTCCGATACACGGTGATACAAGTTTACTTGACAATCCTGAAAGATGGGCAGGTAAATCTCTTGAAGAAATTGTTAATTTTAGATTGAATCTAATTCGTGGCATTCAAAAAGTTTCCATACATCAAACAGAAGGACGTTACATAGAAAATTTACAAGAAATTACAATGTCCTCAAAACCCACTGACTCTGACTTGCAATTCACTAAAACTACCTCTACAAATATTTCACTTGATGGGGAAAGTGCTCCATTTGGGCCAATCGGTGAAATCAAATCTGCAAAGTTTTATGGTACATCTGCAACAAAATCAATTGAAAAAACTTTCTATGATAAAGATCTAAATGCACAAGATGCTGTTTTACATCTCTATAATTCTGGCATAGATATCTCAAAAATTCAAAAATGTTTTAGCATAGGAATGCTTGGGCAAAAAAGAAAACTTGTTCCTACAAAGTGGAGTATAACTGCAACCGATGATATTATCTCCAAATCTCTTACTGAAGAAATTTTGAATTATACTCTGATTGATTCATACAAAGTTTTCACATATGAGCATCTTGGAAATTTATTCTCAGTAGTTTTATTCCCACACAGATGGATTTATGAAATGATTGAAGCATGGTATTCTAATGGTGTTTTAGGATTTGGTTCTGATTTTGAGGATGCACGTGGAATTAATCATCCTCCCGCAATAGCTGGTGCATATTTTGCAGCTAAATTAGGCGTAACTGAATATCTAGTGAAAAATAAAATTCAATCCGGCGTGATAATCTTACGGGAAATTAGACCTGAATATGCCATTCCTGTGGGTGTTTGGCAGATAAGAGAGGGTATTCGTTCAGCAATGAGACAAACACCGATAATTGGTGAAACTTTTGATGATGCTCTTACATTAGCGTCAAAGAAAATGAGTATTAGTAAACCTGAATGGCTTTCAAAAGGAAATATTATGAAATTAATTCGTCAGAAGACCATTGCAGATTTTTTCTAATTTGTATAAAATTGATTTGTGACTACATTTATTGTAAAATAGTTATTTTTGATCATTACATCCTGTTTCTAAAGTATATTTTGTTACTACAACTATTCATGGATACGCTCAGATGTGTAAAATGCAGTAAACTCATTCCAAAAACTGGTAACTACACAATAGTTGTGTTTTTGATCAAAGACAAACTATCTGATCCATACTATGAACATCTTTGTTGCCCTGAGCGATTTTCTGTGATCTGTTAATGTAATCTTGATCTATTTATTGACCACTTTTTAATTCAAACATAATGCAAAACAAGAACTTGATAATTGGAATTGCTATTATTGCCAGTCCAATTATTTTTGCACTAGTTGCATTTCCTGATAGCTTTAGTTTAAGTTGGAATCAAGGAAGAGGAGGATTTCTCTTTGCACTTGTATTTGTTGTTGCTGAATTAATTGGTCTCAAAATTATCATTTCTAAAAAAAGATTGATTGCTGTAATTCCATTGGCTATTATGGTGATTGCATATATTATTGGATTGGAATATGGTTTAAGAGATTATATTTTATCATCTGCTGAACAATTCAACGTACAACTAATCCATTCTTGGACATGGATGTGGGATTTTATTGTACTGGATATTTTTGTAATTGTTGTACTTAGCATCTTTTTTGGTAGACGATGGATAAGAATTGCACCTGCTGGACCAATATTTCTTGGTGGCAGTGCAATTATTCTTTCATTGGATGCATTTTTCCCATATGATTCTCTTGGTCCATTACAATATGTTGTACCTTATTTGGTGCAAACAAATGTATGGTTAGTAAATGCACTTGATCTTGGAACTGCTACTGCACGTGACAATCTAATGTTCCTCAAAGGTGATTTTGGACCAATGGTGCTTCAGGTATTTTGGCCATCTGCGGGTGTACACAGTATAATCATCTATTCTTTGGTTATGGGTGCATTTCTATTAAAAATGAATATTCCTAGAAATAGAAAAGCTGTTTACTTTGGGTTGGGAATTGCAGGAACAATTGGTGTTAATATGATTAGAATATTTTCTTTGTCTTGGTATGCCCTCAAAGTTACTACTGATGCAAAGCAATGGGAAGAATTTCATTCTGTCGCAGGCGAGATCATGTTCTTGCCGTGGCTGTTTATCTTTTTACTAATTGTAATTCTAATTGAAACAAAGAGGTTAAAAAAATTAGAATCTGAAGGAAAATCTATTCCTAAAAATAGCTAGTGATATTACTTTGACCCTGAATTTCTGAAAGTTCTGAAACTTTTACTCCTAATCTTCTAACTGTATTTTTCTGATCTTCTAATGCTTCTTTTAATAACTGCGCTGCATTTTTTTGTAATTCTTCTAAACTTGATGTGGGATTTTTTAACATTCTTGATTTTGTTTTGTTTGTTAAATCTGATAAAATAAACTGTATTCCTATTGATTTGAACATTCTATTGTTTTTTTGAACTACTTCATGTAGTTCTATGCATAATTCCTTAAGATTTTCTGCCAAAAAATCATAATCGTTTGAATCTTTTTTTAGAGTAGATAATTTGCTGTATTGGATGCTTGCCTCTCTTTCTTTTACTGGTTCATTATCCAATCCTCGAGATGCGTTAAATATGTAAGTCCCATGTTTTCTCCCAAATTCTTTAATCAAAGTAAACACATCTAATTTTTTTAGTTCATTAATTGTTTCAAGATTCATTTGTGTGAATCGCTCTTCTGTTTTCTTTCCAATACCGGGTATTACTCGAATTTTTAATTGTTCTAAAAATTCCTCAACTTTTTCTGGTGACACCACTGTTAATCCATCTGGCTTTCTAAAATCTGATGCAATTTTTGCAATCAATTTGTTTGTCGAAACTCCTATGGAGCAACTAAGTTTTACTTTATCTCTGATGGAATTTTTAATTTGTTGTGCCAAATGACTTGCCTTATCAAAATTCCCTTCTACTCTATTTGTGACATCCAAATATGCTTCATCTTTTCCTACATATTCAAAAATATCTGCACTTTCTTTTATGATGTCCATGGCTTTTTCAGAAATTTCCAAGTAATAATCAAAATCCACTGGAAGAAAAATTGAATCTTTTCTTTCTTCTAATCTTTTTTTTGCAAAACTAATTGGCATTCCTGATTTCACACCAAACTTTCTAGCTATGTAATTTGCAGTTGCAATTGCTCCACTGTCTCCCCCTCTGTCTGAAAAAACACAAACACACACTGGTTTTGATTTTAGATCAGGAGTACGTATCTCCTCACATTGAGCAAAGAAATAATCAAAATCTACGTGAAAAACTACTCTATCTTCAGACATTTTGAATCACCTCTCTAATTATTACTATATTGTGCATTCATCTAAATATTGATTATTTTCAATAATAGCATGACTTATCCTGTGTCTTCTGACGATAATGGTCTTAACATAAAGCCAGAACTGATGGAAAAAGAAAAACTCTATCATTATGTGTTTAAGAACAAAGTTCTTTTACTGTTCAAAGACTCACAAGATTTCCTAAATTGCTATGAAATTGAGGAAGAAGATCTAGTAAATCAGGTAAAGAACAGCAAAAACGATGATGAAGTTGAAAAAATATTTGAAGAATACATACAACGTGAGAACCTCAAAAACTAAATAAAAGCCAAAGAAGCTTTTGTTGTTAAAGGAATAATAAATTGAGCGACCCCAAAAAATCTAAAGACGCAGAAGACATTTTATCCGAATTTCATGATATTCACACATCACCTGAACCAGAACCACAATTACCATCACCTGAACCAGAACCACAATTACCATCACCTGAACCAGAACCACAATTACCTTCACTTACTAGTGAACCTTCACCTGAAACTAGACATAATCCTGAAGAACGTGATGTGATTTTTGTTGGCACTAAACCCATAATGACATACGTTTCAGCTACTTTGACACAACTTTCAACAAGACACACTGTTACAATTAAGGCCAGAGGTAAACGAATTACTCAGGCAGTTGATGTATCTCAAATGATTGTTAAAAGAATGAATACTGTTGGGTATGTTATCAGCGATGTTCGAATTTTATCTGATTCACTTACATCTCAAGATGGTAAAACACGTAATGTCTCTACAATAGAAATTGACATTACAAAAAATTAAAACTATTAGATACTTGATTCTAGCTTGTATGGGTATTTTTACTATAGGAATAATTCTTGGATTTGCAGTATATCCTTGTGGGCTACAACATATTGCAATTATTTCTGATTTAAAATCATATGAAAAATCACTTGATCCAGAATTTTGTGATGTTTTAGTTGAAAAAATTAATTTATTTAACGATGATTGTAAACCTGAAGTTGAAATTTTAGATTGTGGCTAAATTACATCCGTTATGAATGATATCCCAAAATATATCAACATGACACTTAAACCAATCATTAAAATTTTATAATTCTTATTTGAAAGTATTTTTGCACTTTTAGAAGCAATACATGCAACTGAATACAACCATACAAAATCCATCCATATATGCAATAAAAAAACAACAATTATTCCTACAAATGTCCATATCAACATTGCATCTGAAATTAATTTAAAACCAATACTTAACCACCATATGATAAAAAATGGATTTAATGCACTAAGTGTAATTCCTGTAAGAACCGCATTATGTTTTAGATTGAAAGTTGTTTCTTTCATTTGTAATGTTGTTTTAATTTGAATTCCAGCAAATACAAAAAGTGTGATTGCTCCCAAAATAGTAATCAGTGTTCTAAACTCTGGAAAAATTTCAAATGAAAATACTCCAATTCCTAACAAAATCACAAGTGGTAATTCTACAATTGTATGGCCTACTGCCATTTTTATTCCTGCTTTTCCGCCGCCTTGTAACCCATATGCTATATTTGCTGCAAATAAAGGACCTGGTGCCATTACTCCTGACGCTGAAATAATAATAACTGTCACTGCAAATTCTATTATTTGTTCCATTAATTTTCTATTTTTATTGACATGTTGTTATAAAATAAACATAGTAATTTGATAATTTTTTTATCCGTAAATTGAATCTTTTAACTGTCGTGATTCTTCATCTGTTTCTTTAATTGTTTGTTCTGCTTTCTCTGCTTCTTTTTGTAGCAGTGTAATGTCACAAGATGTGCCAGGAATTAACTGTGACATTCCTATGCATAATTCTGCACTTGATCTAAAATCTGGACCTGTACCGTCTGAATGAAAAAGAATTACAATTACATCTTGTTCTATAATACTTCCTTCATTAAGTAACATTCCTGGTATTCCTGGGATTGTTCCGTACTCAAGAACTTTTAATCCTGATTTTTTTAATTTTGCTCTTGCAGAATCGGTGTTTCCTACTGCAACTATGCCTTCCATTCCGTCTAGGGATTTTACTGCCATACTGCTTACAATTAGTTCTATTTTTTGTTTTTTTGCCCACTTGAGCATTGTCTTTGCAACAATTCTGTGTAATGATTCATGAAGAGTAAGATATGATAAAAAAACTGAAACTTTAAGATCATCGTTTACAAAAATCCGTGTTGGATAATTTGGTTTGCCTTCTTTAATCAAACTCATTGGTGGAAAACTATCTGAATCAATTATTCCTGCTAAACTAAATTGTGATGTTTGTATCATTGATTCCGTTGCAATTGCACTGGTAAATCCAACTGAAGGAAATCCGTCTATGAGATAACCTCCTTCCAAATTCACTGGTCTTAATTCTTTAATCCTTATTCTAGGATACAATGTAATACATTGAATTCTATCGAATAATAGTTTTTACCTGATTTGATTACTTTAGTTTTGAAACTAGTGCTCCAAACCTAGATAAAGTTAGATAATCCATACATGATGACAGATAAATTGTTTTAAGATTGGTCATTTGGTAATTAATCATGTCTAAAACATTGAAGGCTACTTCAATGGATCATGTCAATATGACAGTAAAGAATTTAGAAGAAAGCGTAGAATTTTATAAAAACCTTTTTGGTTTTGAAATTAAAAAAGAACAACCTGAAGATAAATCCAAAATCATAGGTAATGACAACATCAAACTTTGTCTTTATGAGGATTCAGAGATGAAACCCGAAGGTGCAATTGCTCATTTTGGATTCCATGTAGAAAATTTTGATGAGATAATGGGAATATGCGAGTCATTAGGTGTCACGGTATACTATGGCGGTCCTATCCAATTTGAAAAATCGCGGTCAATTTACATTAGTGACCCTAGCGGATATGACATTGAGTTAAGTGAAGTTCTTGGAGGAGGATTATGAAAAAATACATGTTGTGATTACAACATATTATTGTCAAAAGTCTAGTTTTCATTTCTAGTTAAGTAATTTTCTTTTACTGTTGTTCATTCTTTACTTTAAGACATCAGGCAAAGTCACTGATTAGTTAATGTAAGAAAACTTAAAACCGGCATAATCTCACTAATTTTTGAATGGTAAAAAGAATTCGAGTAGCTTTGGTAGGTATAGGCAATTGTTTTGCAGGCTTGATTCAGGGAATAGAATACTATCGACAAAACCCCTCTCAAGAAGTTACTGGTATAATTCATGATAAACTGGCTGGATATGGGATTCACGATATTGATTTTGTATGTGGCTTTGATGTCGGTGACAACAAAGTTGGTAAGCTCCTCAATGAGGCAATTTATGAATATCCAAACATGGTCAACTGGATTCCAAAAGAGGCAATGCCGAAAACTGATGCCAAAGTTTACGAAAGTCCTGCTCTTGATGGTGTTGGTATATGGGTTGAAAATAGAATAAAACCTCTCCAAACTACAAAAACGGACAAACAACTTGCAGAAGAAATTAAACAAATCCTCAAAGATAACGGTGTTGAAATAATTGTCTCATATTTACCAGTAGGTTCTGATCAAGTCACCGCCTTTTGGGCTCAAATTTGCCTTGATACAAATACTGCTTTTGTAAACTGTATTCCGTCTTTTATTGCATCTGATGAAATATGGGCTAAAAAATTCAAAGAAAAAAACATCCCTGTAATTGGTGATGACATTAAAGGTCAAGTGGGTGCTACTATAGTTCATAGAACATTAGCTAAATTATGCAGTGATCGTGGAACTAAAATCGAAAAAACTTACCAAATAAACGTTGGAGGTAATACTGATTTTCTAAACATGAAAGAACAAGATAGATTAGCCTCTAAGAGAATTTCTAAAACTGAAAGTGTTCAAAGTCAACTCGCTGAAAGATTGGCTGATGATCAGATTTATGTTGGTCCCTCTGACTTTATTCCATTCCTAGGCAACACCAAACTCATGTTTATGAGAATTGAAGGTAGACAATGGGCTAACATTCCTTACAACATGGAAGTTCGTTTGGAAGTTGATGATAAAGCAAATTCTGCAGGCATTGTTATTGATGCGATTAGACTAGCAAAGATTGCCATTGATAGGGGTATAGGAGGTCCAATTATTCCCGCTAGTGCATATTTAATGAAACATCCTATTGAACAAATGTCTGATGTTCAAGCAAAAGTAGACTGTGAAAAATTCGTCGAAGGTAAATAATTAAAATTTCTGTGAACTCAGTACACGCATGGTAAAATAACTGTGTTTTGATTTTGTTTAGTTATATACAGGCTCAATTTCTTAACAAAAACATCACGCATCAATCTATACGTGATTTGGATTCTAATTTCATAATAACCACCATTACGAAAAAAATGATAGTACACCAAGAAAAATTAATCAATTATGTCAACTAAACTTGTTAACCATCGATTATCCAACCAATTGAGAAAATATTCTCATTGGTACATATTAAAAAAGTAGAGATCTTTGGTTTCAAATCATTTGGCTTTAAGAATACCACTGTTCTGTTTGAACCTGGTCTCGTTTCTATCTCTGGTCCTAACGGATCTGGAAAGAGCAACATCCTTGATGCAATAATTTTTGCTTTAGGTGAAAATAAACCCAAAATGATGAGAGTTGATAAACTTCGATCTCTATTACATGATATAGAAGGCAATCGACATGGACCTAAAATTGCAAGATCTAGTGTTCATTTTGATAATTCTGATAGAAAGATTCCAATTGATTCTGATGTGGTGGAAATTACAAGAGAAATGGATGATAAAGGTGAAAATACATACTATCTAAATAAAAAACCAACAAACAGAAGTCAAATCTTAGATCTACTTGATGTTGCCAATGCTGGGCTAGGGCAACTAAATGCCGTACAGCAAGGAACCGTTACAAGAATATCTGAATTCACATCAGAAGAAAAACGAAATACTATTGAAGATTTAATTGGATTATCTTACTTTGATGAGAAAAAAAC
>JABFSW010000029.1 GCA_013140415.1 Nitrosarchaeum sp. | reverse complement strand
GTAATAATCATCATTATCTCCACCAAAACCTAAATTTTCAAAAAGATGCTCATTTAAAATTGAAATCAGATATGTGGGATTTTTTACATCACTGATTGACTCTTTTAATGATTTTCCGATAATGGCAATTTTCTGAATATATTCTTCAACATCTAAATCAGGATATTCTAGAATTTGAGCAAATTTGAGACATTTCTCAACTAGATTGAAGTTTGGATTTTTCACAAATGAAAGCCATTCTGCAACTAGGGGATCAAATTTTTCTTGCAATTGTTATTGTTTTATCCTATTCAGGTATAATTGTGGCTCTTTTATTTCTCTTGTATTAGGTGGGGTTTCCATTAGCTTTTTGAATGCATTTTTTCCTAATTTTTCATAGATATTTTTTGTAAAGTCTCTTCCCATGTTTTTTCTAATCTGATATGATGAGAAATCTGTGCCCATAAAGGTGGCTAGATAATTTTGAAAATCTTTATCCTCTTTTAGTATGTTTTCTATGGCAAATCCTGCCATTCCCTCCATTATTGTAAAAGCTGCATGATGTTGTTGAATTGGAATTAGCCATTTTTTGTAAATATCTAATAACTGTGGAATTGCATCTGAAATTTTAGGATCTATTTCCACATGTGTGAAAGTCATCACATCTGGACCTATTTGCTCAATTAAGAAATGATCTGGATTCAAGAAGAAAAACAGGTTTGCTTTTTTTGCAAATGGAAAGTCATCTGGAACAGCTTGAAGCTGTAAATATTCTGAAAGATTATTTACTGTTTGATTATCTAATTCTAGAATTATTCCTGCTAGTTCCTCATTAATCAAATTGACCTGTGTTGCCGCATTTTTGTTTAATTGCTGTAGTTTCTCTTGTGATGAATGAATTTGTTCTTCTAAAACAGTCATCTTTACTGCTCCTAAATAACCTGAATTGACATTTGCAAATCTCGATTCATATGGCTCTCCTTGTTTGTGCAAAATAATTTGAGGGTATCTGGAAAGCACAAATTTATTTAGATAAATTACAGAATCCAAATAATCTCCATAAGTAGTTGAAATCTTTGAGATGTACTGAATGGCATATGTTGAGTATACAAGATATTTTGCAGTATTTCTTTTCATTAGTTCTGCAATTTTCTTTTGATCTTCATTTGCAACTGCATCAAATAACTCTCTTACGTACTCTTTTGATTTCTCATCTGAAAATACTTTTTCCCCTTTTAATTTTTTTAATTCTGTAAGATCCGGAAACTCTATCTTCAAGTTATCTGCGATTTTAACTCCTAAAAATTCCTCAACTTTTTTCTTTAGTAATGGGAAGACTTCTTGAGCTATTTTTTCTAATCCTTCAAATTTCACTTTAAATGAAGGATCATCTCTTGCCCTGTCTGCTAGTTTGGCAATCTCTTTTTCCTCATTGATTTCTACAGTTAATTGTCCAAATAATGCCTCTGCAAATTCTTCAAATTCTCCCAATTCGCATAAAATCGCCAAAATACTACATTTAACATTATTCCTCTTTAGAATCTAAAAGAAATTATTAGTTACAAATTGATTAGTCTGATATACAAAAATGCATGAATTCAGTCTAAATTTTCTAAGATGTGTTAGGTGTGGCTCTAAATTAGATCTTGATGTATTTAAAAAAGAAACAGAGATTGAAGAAGGAATTTTAGAATGCAAGAAATGTACATTGTGTTTTCCAATAATCCAAAAAATTCCAATCATTTGGGATGATTTTTCAAAATATATTTCTGAGCGTATGATATTGGGAGGAAAGTTATTTCATTCTGTATCTAATTATAAAATGAAGAAATTTCTTAAACATTCGCTGTCTAATTCTAAACGAAATATTGATGATAGAACAACACTTGAAGAAAGATGGAGTAAAATTTATCAAAATAGTCAAAAATCTAAATTTTATTCTATAATTAAAAATGAATTAGGTGTTATATCAAAATCAAAACTTGTTTTAGAATATGGGTGTTCTATTGGAATTTTAGGTAGTTTTCTTGCAGATTCCAATCAACATGTATTTGGAATTGATAGATCCTTTAGTGCAATTAGTATTGCAAAAAAAACACAAAAAGAAAATTTGGATTATTTTGTTGCCGATTTAATGTCTAATGTTTTTGGTAAGACAAAATTTGATTTGATTTTAGCATTAAATGTTTTAGAATTAGTAGAGCCAAAAGATTTACTGCAACATGTTTCCAAACAAATTCTCAAAGGTAACTTTGTAATATCTGATCCTTATGATTTTGATAGAGGCAAAAATTCCGTCAAAAAACCACTTGATGAATTAGCATTAAGAGCAAGTCTAGAAGAGCTGGGATTTGCTATTACTGTAAAGACAAAAAAGCCTTCTTATCTGACCTGGAATCTAAAACTAAATTCACGCACAACTTTAAACTATAAAGTAGATTTGATAATTGCAAAAAAGTGAATGTAGTCAGTATTGTTAGGTAAAATATGGAATCTCTATAAGCAGCGTTGAGGTAATACAAGTAACGTAGTGGTGTGAGTTTGCATATCTATTAGGAAGGACTGAATTAACTACTCAGCTGCGTTTGAAAATTTAGATCATGAAAATTCTTGCCTTATATCCTAGTTACAGCCTAATTAGGTATGTTAAAAAAACTATTTGCAAAATTGCAACGAAATCAAAAAAAGACATCTGATGATGTAAACGCATTCAAAGAATCTGAAAAAAAGAAACTTGAGCAGGAAGAAAAATAAAATGAAGTATAACTGCAAGGATTGCACTTTTCATTGGGAAGGATGGATGGATACATTTGAGAATGTGCTTGTTCATGAAAAGACACATTTGAAAAAAACTGAATGATTGGTATGGCTGGTTTTCTAGGTGATAAACAAACCACTCTTGTGCATCATTTAGCCAACATGAAAAAAGAATGTAAGATTGTGGAGATGAAATTACAAGACAGACAATACTTTACTCCTGACACATTGGAAAATGCAAAATCTATGAATTTTTCTTCATGCATGTGGTGTATTGGAAATTAGTTTGTTGCATTAGATTTTTGAAAAATAAGGTAATCTGTATTTTATGTATGCCGGGGATGGGTTTCGAACCCACGACCTCCAGATTATGAGTATTGCCTTTTTTGGAAGAACCGGTAGAGTTTACCAATTAACTGGCACTCTAACCAGGCTGAGCTACCCCGGCATAATGTATTTCAGATAATTTGAGAAATTAAATGCTACGTATGTAGATTTGAATGATTCTGATCATTTTTACATGAATTTTTAATCTTTGGCTAACTCTGACCAGTTCACTTTTTCGTTTTGCACCCAAAGGAATTTTTTCTGTAGCGCAGCAGTGTATAATTTCTCCCATTCTACACCTACTTCATTAGTCCATGCTTTGAAAATACGCGGATCTATGTAATTTCGCAATGATGTTCCAAGGTTGTAGTCTTTGGTTTTTTCAGACAAGTCAATTTGTAGCTGTAATTTCTCAGTTCTTTCTTTGTGTTTTTCTTTTTGTTTTTTGATTTGTTCATTCAGCGTTTTAATTTTTTTTGCATTATTCTTTTTTTGTACATCTGTTTTATCTTCTGATAATTCTGCTTTTTTTAATGCGTCTAGAGTTTTTTTCCAAGGTTGTTCTTTGTTGATGTTTTTTAGTGTCTCCCTCTTATTTTCAAGTGTTTCCTCAAAGGTTTTTGGTATGGTTCTCTTATGATTGCACATTATTGCTGCTTCCAAATTTGCCAATTTTGCATGATACAATTTTTCATTGGGCGTTTTTCCTTTCATCTTGTCATGTTCTTTGAGATAATTTTTCACCATTGTAGTTGCAAGATAAGTTCTGAAAACTTTGGCAGTTAATCCATTTACTATACTAGAATAATATGCATTCACATGTCTTGATGTGATGTCTTCAAAAATCTCGTCTTTTGGTTTTTTATTTTGGATTATTCTCTTGAGGTTTTCTTGGAATTGTTTGTCATTGCCTTCTGCTTTTACTGTTTCTTTCCATCTTACACTATCTTTTCCCAAGAAATCAAATTCTATAGTATTATCTGTAATGTTGATGTGTTCTTTTCTTAATGTAGTTGCACCAACTGTATCTGCCTCATCAGGATCTTTTTCATCTCCCACTCTCATTGCAGTTCTATAAATCAAATAACATACAGTTGCGATTCTGCTAATTTTAGGATCTTTATCTTTCATATCTTTTACTATTCTGTCTTTTATTTTCTCAATCTCTTTTGATAGCTTGACTGCTTTTTCGTATTTTGCTTTGTCTCTATCTTGTTTTAATCCTGCAGTGTCTGCTAACCACACATACTTTCTTTTTTCAGTAAGGTAATCTGTCCAACCAGCTAACCACATTGAATCATTATCATGAACAATTTTGCCCCAGTTTCCTTCTGGGATTTTGGCATCTTTTCCTAGATTTAGTGTAACATCTTTTGCCGTTACACGAGGTTTCCATTTTCCTCTAAGTGGATGATCTCCTCTTCCAATAAAAATTCCTGGAGGTTCTGCCATGTAATTTGCAACATCCACCTCTTTTCCATCCATGATGGCTTTGCCGTATTTTTGTACAAGTTTTTCACGTAATTCTTTTCGTTTAACAGCTAATGCTTTCTTTTCCTCTTTTGTCATCATCTCTCTGAGATCTTTTTCTTTGTCGACTATTTTGTAAGCATGTGAAAAATCAATATCCTGATATGAAATACTCTTAAATTTTGGCGGCAGTGTTTTAGCAAAATCTTCTGTAAAATTTTTCTGAAAAACTTTGTCTTGAGCATATGGGGTATCTTTCTTTTTTGCCCATTGGTATATCATCTCCTCTTGATTCAGATCAAGATCTATACTTTCCCCTTTGATCTTTATCTTAATTCCATGTGCTTCGTAAGCAGGCGGAAACAAGATTCCATTATGTTGTAGTGTTTTCCATTTCATTTTTCATCATCTAAAATTGCGGACTTTGACAAAAACTCTATCTTATGTGTATATCAATTTAACGTAGTTATTGTTTTTAACTTGAAAATAGTTCTTTTTTGAGATAGTTCTCAAATTCGGTATCTGTTTTTGTCTTTTTTGCTTCTAAAAACATCTGTGCATCATTTCCTACAATGTATCTTGGTCTTGGGCTTTCTTCTTTAATTGCATTCAAAATTGTAGTGGCTACTTCTGATGGAGGAGTTCCCAATTCTGCCATCATCTTTATTCCCATGATTACCTTTTCAGTAATTTCTTTGTATGGTGAATCTGGTTTTGGCTCTGCAATCTTCATAGATGAGAAAAAATTTGTCTTGATAACTCCTGGCTCAATAATGATGATTTTTACTCCAAACTGTCCTAATTCATATCTTAATGATTCAGATAATCCCTCTAATGCAAATTTTGAGCTAATATATGCAGGCGATCCTGGAAAGCCAATTCTTCCGGCAACCGAGCTGACATTTACAATTACACCGGAACCTTGTTTTCTCATAATTGGTGCAACTTTTTGAATTATACTGATTATTCCAAAGAAATTAGTTTCAAACTGTGCTCTGAAATCTTTCATTGTTACATCTTCAACACTACCAAACAACCCCCAACCTGCATTATTTACTAAAACATCAATGCGTTGTTTTTTTGAAATAATTTTTTCAATAGTAGCACTGATAGATTTTTCATCATCTACATCTAGCTCAATAATTTCTATTTTCAAATTTTCTTTTTTTGCAATTTGTAATATTCTCTCTGCTTTTTTGGGATTTCTAACTGTTGCAAATGTGTAAAACCCATCTCTTGCAAGTGCCAGCGAAGTTTCATATCCTATTCCTGATGAACTTCCTGTTACAATGGCAACTTTTTCCATATGATTGATGGAAATTTGTTATATTTATCCCATTTTGATTTTACACTAGTGGTCTGTCGCCTTCAGTGGGTTCTACTAGTTTAGTCTCTTCACCGTCATTAATCCTTTGAAGGATTTCTAATGCGGAATATTTGTGTAAGAATTCATTGTTGTTTCCACATCTATATGAGAATGTACAACGTGGACACCCTGCTTCATTTTGACATGGGCATTCTTTTACTATGAACATGCTTCGTTTCAGGGCTCTCTCAAATCTGTCAAATAGTGCTTTACTTGCTCCATTTCCTCCAATTGCTGCATCATAGATGAAAATTAAGCCCGAAGTTCCCAAAGATATTCCTCCTAAGTCTTGAGATACTCCTCCTGTTATCATGTTGCTGCCTTCAATTACAACATGTTCTGTGGCATGATATCCACTTGCCTCTGTGTAATCTTCGTCTTCGGATTTTTTGATTTCTTTGATTGGTCTTGGTGCATGAAATACAATTCCTTTTGTGATAAAGTCATATTCTAAAGGAGTGTCAAGTAAAACTTTTTGCCCCTGTGTAACTTCTTGTCCTAGTTCAATGTTGACATAACCGTAGATTTTTTTTTGTATATGTAATTTACAAAATGCAATTTCTATTCCATATGCTTTTCTTTTCTCAAAAATAGTTTCAATTGTTGGCCATTCTTCTGTTAATGCTTTAGTGTAATATGGATAGTCTCTGGAAATTCTCTCCAGTCTTGCAAAATTTCTTTGAGGATATCCAAATTCTTTTACTTTGTATCTGGTTCCTGCAAGAAAATAAATTGCATCTTTGTGAAGTTCTTCTAAAGCAATTGGAAGAACTCTGTCTCCAACTTTCTTTTCATTTAAGAAAATATCTACTGATTTTCCAATTCCTCTTATGCTGTAATTATTTAACAATGAAGCAATTTTGTCAAAATTTGGTATTATTCTGTTATTGTAAAGCAGTAAGGTTCCTTTCTTTAGATGATCTTCTATTACTTCCTCATGTTCTTTTAACTCGTGTTTGGAAATTGGTTTATCGCAAGCCATTGCCAATACCTGAAATTCTTCTACAAACGGATTCTTTGGATCAATGTATGTTTTTTCAACATCTTCAAAATAATCTTCAGGATGGTTCTTGTAATACTGTGAAATAGGATCATTTCCAAGTGCCAAAAATGCATATCCACGCTGTCCTTTTCTTGCTGCCCTGCCAATTCTTTGAATTAATCTATTTACCGGAATGGTAGATGAAATCACACAGTCCACATTTCCAACATCTATTCCAAGCTCAAGCGTAGGAGTGCATGAGATAGCCTGCAGTCTATCGTCTTTGAATTCCTGCTCGACTGATTTTCTATAATTTGCCATTAGGCCTGCTCTGTGAACTTTGATGTTGACTTTTTGTTTTCTTGCCTGTATTGCTAAAAGTTCTGAGTTAAGATGTGAATTGTTGAATACCATTGTTTTATGATTTTTTTCAGTCATTTTCTTTGTTAAATCAACCATTAATGCACGTTGAGTTCTAAGTGACGGAAATAACATTACAAAATCTGTTTGTCCTTTTTTACCAGAACCGTAAATGATCTTCATCTTTACTTCAAATAATTGCTCACAAAAATTTTTAGCATCTTCTAGAGTTGCGGATGCTGCAACAAATTGTATTTTGTTACTGCAAATTCGCTTCAATCTTTTTATAATATAATGAACATTAGACCCAAAAATTCCTGAATACACATGTGCCTCATCTACGACTACAACTTTTATTGTTGAAAGCAACGATGCAAATTTTGTTTGGTGCCAAAGATGGTAATGTAAAACATCAAAATTTGTAATTAGTATGTGTGGGGAATTCTCTAAAATTTCTCTTCGCTCTATCTGGTCTGTATCTCCGTCAAAGACCTGCGCATTTATTCCAATTTTTTCTGCAAATTTTAGGATTTTTGGATGTTGATCCCGTGAAAGAGCTTTGGTTGGATAGATAAATATTGCAAATACTCCTTTGGCATCACTTGATTCTTTTTTGATTTTTTGAATCACTGGAATCAAAAATGCCTCTGTCTTGCCCGACGCTGTAGGTGCTTCAATTATTACATTTTCTCCAAATGATATTTCTTCAATTGCTTCATCCTGAAATTTGTAAAATTGTTCAATTCCAATGTCTTTCAAGTAATTGCTTATTGACTCATCTAATCCCAAATCTTCCACATTATTGCCCATTTTAGGCTCAGGATTTTTTAGAACTTTGTATTGTGAAATATAGTCTTTTTTTGAGAAGAGAATTGATTCTGTAATTTTATTTGGATTATTTTTTCCAATCATGTCTTTGATCTCTTTTTCGTCCCTGATGATTCCTTCATCTTTTAGGTTTTTTGAAATTCCTTTTTTTGTAACTAATCCCTCGTCAAATCTTGAAAGAAACTCTAAGAATACCTCATCAATATTTTTTGAAAATTCAAGTAAATCTTCAATATCACAATTATTGCATGATATGTGTATCTTTTTGTTGAATGTTTTTTGTATTTCTAATTTAGATTTGCATTTTGGACATGAAAATTTCAATTAAGATCTACTTGATTGAACATATTCAGGATTTATTGGTTGACTGTTAATTTTAGCAAAAAACACTATTCCACGACATTATTAAACGAGGAAACAGTCTTGATTTTAAAAATGAAAAAAATTGAAATTAACAAAATTTACAATATGAACTGTATTGAGGGCATGAAATTAATTCCCAAAAATAAAATTGATTTGATTATTACTGATCCACCATTTGCCATTAATTTCAAGGCTACAAAGGCAAATTATAATCGAATTTCTTCCAGAGTAATGCAAGGATACAATGAAATCAAAGCTGCAGATTACTATGATTTCACATATGATTGGATGAAGGAAGCATTTCGTATTCTTAAAGACTCTGGAAGCATGTATGTTTTTTCAGGTTGGAATAATCTCAAAGATATCCTAAAAGCATTAGACGATGTTGGATTTACTACCATAAATCACATAATATGGAAATACCAATTTGGTGTTGTAACAAAAAAGAAATTTGTCACTTCACACTATCATTGTCTTTATGTTTGCAAAAATGATAAACAAAGAAAATTTTTCCCATTTTCCAGATTTGACAAAAATTCTAAAACAAATGAAGGACGTAGCTTACATTATAAAGATAAAGAGGATGTCTGGGAAATTAAACGTGAATATTGGACTGGTGATGAAAAAACTCCCACGAAACTTCCCGCTGAATTAATTGAAAAATTACTACACTATTCTAGTGAAAAACAAGATATAGTTTTAGATCCTTTTCTAGGATCTGGACAAGTAGCTGTAGTAAGCAAGTCTATGAATAGAAAATATTTGGGGTTTGAAATTGTACCTGATTATTATAAATTTGCCAAAAAACGACTAGATAGAAATCTCTACCGAATAAAAAAATCTGAATAATTTCTACACCTTGTTTTCTGACTCATCTTTTTTTTGTCCCATCTTTCCAGAAATTATCTTTCGAAGTTCATCATCTGATTTTTCTACAACATTTACTCCAAATGACTTTGCAATTGTTTCTAGTTTTTGTCTCTCAGTTTCTAAAGGTCCAGATATGTCTAGATCAGTATTTGAAATGCCTTTCATCTGATTCTGAACTTCATTTTTTGCTTTGTTGAATTCATTTACTGCTTTTCCTAGTTTCTTTGCAGCACTAGGAAGCTGATTGGTTCCTAAAATCAATATCAATGCAACAAAAATTATGATTATCCATTCACTGCCTAATATGTTCAATGAATAATCGAGCATAGCATAAAATGGCTTTATTTGAAATTAAACGTAATGTTTGAGGCTATTTTTCTTCGATGTGTACGGTTACGGTGATCTTTTCATTATTTTCAGAATTTATTATTAATAACCCTCCTGTGTCTACTACGTTTTTGCATGTTCCACTTTGTACTGATTTGCCTAATCCAATACAATTGATGTCTGAATAATAGTCAAATTTCTTACCTGCATCAAACATTTGTTTTTCTGCATTAGATGGAACAAAAAATAAATCAAACTTTTTAGTTGTATCCTGTGCTTTTACTACATATTTGTATGAGGGATCAGCGCTAAAAGAACATGTTTTGATAAAAGCAGAATCTTTTGTATCTATGGTAATTGTTGTATCCACAGGTACAAACTTTGCACTATAAATCATTGGATACATTATGTTACTTTTGTCTACAGCGTGTCCAAGATTCAAGATGTGTCCTAGCTCATGAATCAAAATATCTCTAACTGATTTTGAATCATATGCTCTCCAATTCTTATCACAACCATAGCTTCCAAGTGCTACATCTACTTGTTTTTGATTTGTGGTGTATCCGTCATAGTTATTTGGAAGTGTTTTTTTCCAGCTAATAATTACAGTGTCTGTATCTGGTGTATTTACCACATTAAAATTAACACTTGCTGTATCTTTCCAGAATTTCATGGCGCCATTCACTTCACCACTTACATCTGACGACCATTTTGGTATTGGTTCAACATAAATTGAATATTTTTTAGTTGAATCAATTTTATTAACCCAGTCCTTAGGAATTTGTTTTACTTCATCTACTGTTTTGTACATAACAACACTTCCTTGATTAGAACTAATATTGTCATGATTTGCACTTGCAATTCCTGTCTGTGATTTTTCACCTTTTTTTAGTAAATTGATCAATATTCTATATTCTTCATTTTCTGCCCTCAGCGTCTCAATTTCTTCATCAATAACTATGTTCTTTGCCTTGAGGTAATTCACTTCTACCAAATATTTGTCGCTCTGTTTTTTTATATCTAGTTTCTCTTGATGGTCATCATATTGTAACGTAGGTAATTCTGGGGGCTGAATTACGTATGTTTTGACAGATTCTTTTTCCAGCTGCGTATTTTTTAAGGAATTAATTTCTTGGTGTTTCTGTTTTATCTCTAATTGGAGTGAATCAATTTGTTTTTTTAACTTTCCATTTTCTAATGAAATTTTAGTTAGACCTGATTCTTTATCTGTATTTTGATTTTCTACTAGTTGAACTTGGTTGCTAAGAATTTTATTTTCTTTCTTTAATACTTCAAGTCTTTTTTCATAATCTTCTTTTTCTTGATTTAATTCTTTTATGAGGTTGTAATTTCCACTCATTTCATTGGTAACTGATTTGAGTGAATTTTTATTATCTTTATTTTCAACCTGTAACTTCTTTATTTGATTTTCATAATCTATGATCTTAGATTTCAGTGTACCTGAGTTTTTATCTAATTCATCAATTTGTATTTGTGCATCTGTAATTGAGCTTTGTTCGTTTTTATTTTTATTTTCTAAAACTTTAATGGTATTTTCATATGTACTAATTTTGGAATTTAGGTCTTTCATCAAATCATTTAGTACATCATGATCTTTATTTAATGAAATTATTGATGAGTCTTTTTCATGATTTGTGTTTTCCAATTCTGTAATTTTTGATTTGTATTGTTTATTTTCATTTTCTAATGTCTTTATGATATTTTTGTAGGTGGTTAATTCTGAATTTACTGACATTGCAAGCTCACCTGATTCATGAAACTCCTTTGTTAGATTGACAAGGCTTTTTCGTTGCTCTGAATTTTTTGCTTCAAGCTGGTTGATTCGTTCCTTATATCCCAACTTTTCAACCTCATTTTGAGTGATTTTACCTTGGTATTCCTTATTTTTTGCTTCTAAAGAGAGAATGGAACTTTCATAATTTTGAATTTTTTGCGTTAGCATGCTGAGATTTTTGTTTGTCTCTTCTAGTTCTTTTGTGCTTGCAACTAGTATATTTTTCTGTTCCTGATTCAATCCTTCTATGTTGTTCATTATATCTTGATATTTCGAATTTTCTTGTTTAAGTGACAAAATTTCCTCTTTCATATTTGACTGTTTTTTATTTAAAATACCAAAATTAGAATCGAATGTTTTTATTGTATTTTCATATTCTGTCAGTTTCTTTTTCTGTTCCAAATTTTCTGTGCGAATGGTTGTAATTAGATTGTCATAAGATTCGTTTCCCTGAATTAATTGTTTTACATCATCTCTGCTTGCTTGATTTTCACTTCTGAGTGACTTTAATGCATCATTTTTATTTTCATTTTCTATTTTTAATAACTGAATATCTTTCTCATACAATAATGACTCATTTTGTAACTCTTCAATTTTATTTTTATAATCTTGAGCTTCTTGTTTTAGCTCATTTAATTTTTTTACATAATGTGATTCAATTTGAACTATTGTATTTTCATTGTCTATATTTCCCAAAACTTCATTATTTTCCATTTGGTTACTGTTCATCCATGAATTGATTTGATTTGCAAACTGTTTGTTAGTCTCTCTTAGTATTTTTACTTCTTTTTGAAGGGCTTCATATTCGCTTAACATCTGTGACATTGATGTTGTGCTTCCTTTATTGATCTCTTGACTTTTTAATGAAATTCTATACTCTTCGTTTGTCTCACGAAGATCTTCCACTTCTTTTCTTATCACTTCATTTTTTGCCTTTAGGTAATCAATTTGTCTTTGAACTTCTTCGTCATTAACAGATGATAACTTTACAATACCTTTGTCCTTTAGGTAGTCTATGGCCGTAACAAATTCTTGATCTGATATTTTTCCTTCTGACCACATTACCAGGGTTGTTTTTACCCATTCTGGAATCTCTATTTCTTCAGCACTTGCTGGAATAATACCTACAAACACAATTAGTACTAAAATTGCTACACGCACAAGTACCATTTTCAATTATTAGAAATTTTTAATCAGTTAAAAGAATGATCATGTAATTTCATGTCTATCTATTTTTCACTCTTTTTGGTTCTAATTTTTTTCGGCATAATATGGCTAGAATTGTAACTGCAATTCCTATGATAAAAAATACAAAATATGGTGTTTGGTTACCAAATGATTGTGCTATTGGTCCTCCAAGAGTTGGTCCTATTGCCCACCCAACACCAAAAACTGTTTCATAAGCTCCTATTATTTTTCCTGATATTGCTTTACTTGTTCTGCTCAAAATTATTTCAAGAGTTAGTGGGAAAAATATGCTAAATCCAAATCCCATAAACACCAAAGCTACTGCAAACATGATAATTGAATCTGAAACCGCCGAGATTGCCAGCCCAACTGAAATGGCTATGGTAGCTGCAATTAGCGTCTGACTTGTCTTTTTTGAGAATTTACTTGCCAATGCAAGTGATATTACTCTTGAAATTCCAAAAGCAAAGTATAGTAACAAAATATCTGTATCTGACATTCCGCTGTCATTTAAGAACGCAGGATAAATTGATAGAATTATCCCAAAAGATGAAGTGCAAAAAATTAGCAATATTATCACCTCTGGAAATTTCTTCATCTCTTTAATTGATGAAAGTGAGAATCGTTCGTGATGATTTGTAATGCTTTTTCTAGAAATCAAAAGAGCAAAAATTATGGTACTAGCCAAAATAAATGAAGTTATTTGAAATAGAATTCTATAGGTAATATCTAGACCTTCAAGAAATACTGTTCCTAATAATGGACCAATCATAAATCCCATCACAAAAAACATTGTAAACCATGAGATGTTTCTGACTCTAGTTTGTTCATTGCTTTCATTGGAAATAATGGCTTGACATGGTGGCCAGAAAAATGCATGAGCTATTCCAGTCATTACTCTGAATCCCATTATCTCTGGGACAGATTGTGCTATTGAAAGAAGATAGATTGATGTTGAATTGATTGCTGTACCTATTGCTAGAAGGTATCCGTTATTGAATCTGTCAAGAAGAATTCCAACAAATATTGGAATAAACATGTAAGGAATAAAATTTGCTAGTCCGATAAAACCAAGTTCAGAATACGATGCTCCGATTATGTTTTTTGCAAATATTGGCAGTATTGGACCGTGTAATCCATAAGAAATACCTATGATTAAACCGGTGATGTTTACAAGTACCAGTACTTTGTTCATTTGTATGCGGCAACCATTATTGCTCCGCCCATAAGATCTTTCTCAAACTCCACTTTGGAAAATTTTTCCAGTAATAATTTTTCCAACTTTTTGTTTTGTGGCCATCTTTTGTATGTGCCATAAAGTGTGCCGAATTTCAAACCTAGTCTTCCCCCTGCAATTAATGCCAGTATTGGAAGAATGAACTTTAGGTAAAATGATACTCCTAATCTGATTATTGTCTCATCAGGTTTTCCTAAATCAACAATCACAAATCTTCCATTATTTTTTAATACTCTGTGAATCTCTGAAATTGCAATTCTCAAATTGATGGCATCTCTAAGTGAATATCCGCACAAAACAGCATCAAATTCTTCGTTCTTAAATGGAATGTGCTCAAAAACACCATTTATCAAATCCGGAATTTTTTCAAAATGGGTGCCCGTGTTTTTTAACATTGGTACAAGAGGATCATAAAGTGTAATTGAAATTTTTCCATCACATAACTTTAAGGCAGTTTTAGACATGTTTCCAAAACCGGATCCTGCATCCAAGATTTTATTTCCTGGAAACACTCTACCTGATATTCCTCTATTTCTATGCTGTACATCTTTGCCAAGTGAGATGTATGAATTTACTTTGTCATAAACTGGTATGATTTCACGAAGTACTTCTATGACTTCTCCCCAGTAACTTCCTAATCCCATATTTATCGTCTTTATGGACTAGTTTGAATAGTTTTCAAATCTAAATTTCAACTTAAGCTGTTGTAAATTTAGATGCATTTTTAGAATAATTTTGTAAATCTGATTCTGATACTTTTTCAAATATTTTTTTATCTGAAGTGACTTTGGCCATTTTAATATGATTCAATCCTTCTTTTTGTTCTGCTTTTAGATTAATTGCTGCAATAGCAAGTGATGCTGCATCACTCAAACTCATCTTAGAATTATAATGTTTTTCCAAAAATGCATTTACTTCATCAGAACCTGCACCTATCGCAATTGCTGCATACTGCACATAAGTTCCACTAGGATCTGTAACATAGATTGATTCCCCCTTTTGATCAACTCCTGCAATTATCAAAGCAACTCCATTGGGGCGTACTCCTGAATATTGTGTAAACTGGTGAGATTGATCTGCTAAATGCTTGGCAACAGTTGCAACCTCTACTGATTCATCATAAGTCATTTTAGTTCCCTGTGAAAAAAATCTGGCATTATCTACTTGAACACGAGCATCTGGAATGTATCCTGCAGCTGCTACTCCAATATGGTAATCTACTTGAAAAATTTTCTGCGTTACATTTGAGGTCTGTAGTGCACGTGGTTTTTCCTCAACTGCCATGATGACTCCTTCTTTACTACAAACTCCTATTGCTAATGTACCTCTTTTTACTGTCTCAATAGCATATTCTACTTGGTAAATTCTACCGTCAGGTGAATACATTGTAGGGGTCATATCGTACCCACGTGATGCCATCATAATACGACGAGTTCTTCCTCAGTCAATTTAAGGGTAATTGTCCTCCATTGATCTGTAATGGATATGGACAAGATCTGGAAATAGTGTTTTAAGCAAATTTTTCTCATAATGTGCAAGGAAAGTAAATGACTAGAGCCCAACTACTAGAATTCAAGGAAATTTTAAAATCTAAATCTCAATCAGAACAAAGAAAACCAGACAAACAGACCAGTAAGTTACTGTTCTATTTGTTTACCAGCACAAGAGGTGGTTTTACAAGATTACGAATAATCATGCTCTTGCTTGAACGATCATACAACACACACCAATTGGCACTGGAACTTCACTTAGATTACAAGGCTATTCAACATCACATGAAAGTACTGGAAAAAAATAACATGATCCTCAAAATTGGTGAAAAGTACGGGGCAATATTTCATCTATCTACATTTTTAGAAGTTAACATTGGTGCACTTGATATGGCAATTGATAAACTAGATCAAAAAATGAATCAAAAAAAGGTCTATCTTTAATCAATTTGTAGCTACATAATATGCGATCTAATATTTTGAACTAAACTTAATATAATATGATATTCCAAAATCGATCGTCTTGGTAAAACTGGATCCTTTTGCAAACGCAACAAAACAAGTCAATGATGCATGCGATGTTCTTGGAATTAAGGACAAAGGTCTACGCGAATATCTAGCAACACCAAACAAAGTTTTGAGAGTAAAAATTCCAGTCAAAATGGATAATGGACAAATTAGAATGTTTACCGGTTTTAGAAGTCAACACAATAATGATAGAGGTCCATACAAAGGTGGAATCCGATACTTTAACCCCGAAGGTGGAGTTGAATACATGGAACGTGAAGTCATGGCACTATCTTCTTGGATGACATGGAAATGTGCTATTGTTGACATTCCACTTGGAGGTGGTAAAGGAGGAATCTATGTCAATCCAAAGACAGAAAAACTAAGTGATGCTGAATTAGAAAGACTTACCAGAGGATTTACATATAAAATATTTGAAATTATTGGACCTGGCAAAGATATACCAGCTCCTGATGTTTATACCACTGGTAGAGAAATGACTCAAATTATGGATACCTTTAGCAAACTAAACGGAAACATTTACTCCCCTGCTGTGATTACTGGAAAACCACTTTCAATGGGTGGCTCTCTGGCAAGAGACGTTGCTACTGGATTAGGTGTATCATATTGTGTAAGAGAAGCTGCAAAAGCTTTGAAACTTAATTTGAAAGGTGCCAAAGTTGTTTTGCAGGGATTTGGAAATGCATCTACATTTACTGGTGAATATTTAGAAAAAATGGGTGCCAAAGTTATTGCTGTAAGTGACTCTAAAGGTTCTATATTGATTCCAAACGGAGCTAAAGTTAGTAAGTTAATTGAATTTAAAGCAAAGACAAAATCTGTTGTTGGATTCCCTGGAAGTAAGAAAATTTCTACTGAGGAATTACTAACAACAAAATGTGATATTCTGGTTCCAGGAGCATTGGAGAATCAAATTGATGCAAAGATTGCAAAGAATCTCAAATGTAAAATAATTGCCGAAGCTGCAAACGGCCCAACATTACCTGAAGCAGATCCTATAATTTACCAAAAGAAAATCCTAGTAATTCCAGATATCTTGGCAAACTCTGGTGGTGTATGTATCTCATATTTGGAATGGGTACAAAATAACATGGGTTACTATTGGACTTTTGATGAAGTTGCAAAAAAGATGGAAGGTAACATCACAAAAGGTTTCAAAGATGCATATGCATTAGCCAATAAACACAAAATTGACATGAGACGAGCTACTATGGCTTTGGCAGTAGGTCGAGTTGTAGAGGCCTTTAACCAAAAAGGTATTTGGCCATAAACTTAGACTAGATACGATTCATAACAAACTAGTTGTTCAACAAACCTTACTTTTCCTTTGGTTATCACTGCAAGTTTTCTTTTAAAAGAAAGATCAATTTTTGTTCTACGTTGTAAAAGTTGAATTGTTTTTCCTGTCAGGTATCTTCCTTTTCTATCTCTGTCAAATAGAATAATCAGTTTTTCATATCTTGCAACATAATCTGCAAAATTGACAATTCCTCCAAATTTATGAAATTCAATTATTTGTCCTGAAAATCCTAGTTTCTTTAATGCAGATACATCTCTTTTTCCTTCTACAACAACAACACTACTTTTCATTAAATTTAGTTGAAATACAAAATTTCTTATCTCATGAATCTCTTGCTCTGTTACAAGCACAGCGTGATAAGTGCTTTAACATATTAATCACTTTTACTAAAAATTATTTGTGTCTGAAGTTTTAGTTATACAAAATACAAGAATAGAAGAGATTGGATATCTAGGTGAACTTCTAAACAAGGATGGATTTGTTATTCATTCAGTTAATGCAAAACACGAGAAACTTCCGGAAAAAAACTATTCTCTTGTAGTAATTTTAGGTGCACCTGAAAGCGTTAATGATGATCTGTCTTATTTGCAAGCAGAACAAAAACTGATTAAAAAAACCGTAGATGATAATATTCCAGTACTTGGAATTTGTTTAGGCTCACAATTGATTGCAAAAACTTTTGGAGGTAGAGTGTATCGTGGTCCCAAAAAAGAAATTGGGTTTTACCATGATTTGAGAATTGATAATAATTCCAAATTATTTTCTGGCTTTACAAATCCTTTTACCGTATTTCATTGGCATGGTGACACTTTTGATTTGCCTGAAAAAGCAGTTAGATTGGTTCATTCTGAAAATTATCCAAACCAAGCATTTCAAATTAATAGTGCAGTTGGATTGCAATTTCATCTAGAAATAAATGCGGAAATGGTCAATCTTTGGCTTGATAAGACTCAGGAAAAGTTACACCAAATACCATACATTGATCCTCAAAAAATTCGTTCTGATATTGATGAAAATATTTCAATTGTCAAAAATAATATGAATAATTTTTACAATAATTTTAAATCTTCATTTCATC